>NZ_CP041152.1 GCF_006494715.1 Shewanella sp. SNU WT4 | reverse complement strand
ATGAATTAAAAGTTGGCACCATCATTCCTGCGGTACTCACTAGCGGCATCAACTCTGACTTACCAGGGCAGGTTATCGCCTCAGTCAGTCAAAACGTGTTTGATAGTGCAACGGGGCAACACCTACTTATTCCGCAAGGCTCAAAACTCTACGGGGTATATGACAGCCAAATTGCCTATGGCCAAAGTCGGGTGCTACTGGCGTGGAGCCGGATAAACTTTCCTAACGGCACCACACTTAACTTAGACACCATGGGAGGCATGGACACACAAGGCTTTGCTGGATTTGAAGATAAGGTCGATAACCACTACGCCAAAATCTTTGGTAATGCGTTATTGCTGGGGATGATTTCTGGCGCGACTCAAGCCGGTGTAAGCGACAGTGATAGCAACAACCGTAGCGTGAGTGAATCGGTTGCCGATGGCGTCACTCAGCAGTTTGGGCAAACAGGCTCGACGCTAATCCAAAAAAACTTAGATGTGCAACCGCGCATTATTATCCGCAACGGCTACCGCTTTAACGTGATGGTCAATAAAGACGTCCTGTTAAGCCCGTATATCCCAAGCCGTTAACCCCTGTCAGGAGTACAAAATGTTTAAACACCGGTATTTGATTTTAGCCATTTTGCTTCCTTTCACGGGGGGATTAATTTTTTCTCCGTTAGGACTTTGGGCATTAGTTATGGCGCTATGCCTATGGCCATGCATTGCTTTTATCGCCAACCTCCAAGAAAAACACGACCAAAAGGTCGCCCAAAGCCAATCACCTCAGGCGGCTAATGCGAAAGAGCAGTTACAGAATTATTCTCAAGCGAACGGTAAACGCCACCTTATCGGAGTCAGCCATTCAATTGCGCGATGCTTCTTTACTATCCCTTGGTTAATTTGTTGGTTCGTGATTGGCCTATGGTGTGTCGAGCCCGGTTTATTTCTGGAGCGAATAACGCTTATCTACAGTGAAATCAGCAATCCAGAACATTCGCACCTCATACTTTTTGCTATGACCACCCTATCAACGAGCGCGGGAAGCTATTTGTGGTTCATGGAAAACAATGCATCAAATAAATCTTCTTTTAATAAAAACCAAAATATCAGTTCTGGCAAACAGAGCACCACCGGCTTCCTCTTTATTGATTAACAAGGATCACCATGAAACCTTTACTCACGGTTGCGCTACTGTGCGCGCCACTAACGCTGTCTGCCGCCCAATTTGAACGGGAATCGGTTCGCTACGATGACAACGGCAAACCAATCATTAGCGCTCAATTGAAACTAGCGCCGATTAACGCGCGTGTTGCGCAGCAACAAACAACCTTAGAAACAGTGGAAACTCACTGGACAAAACCCGCGCTTGAAGACGCTGAGCAAGTCACTAATCCAGATGCGCTCTGGTACGGAGAAGAAACGCTCGCGTCCCCAGTTGTGTATGAGCATACCCACTTCATTCACCCTGACGAACACTATTTTGATGCCATGAATCGCTGGTTAGCCCGAGATGGTTTTAAGCAAGTCGCATGGAGCTTAGACAGTGACACCATGGCAGTGCTCAATAGCGCACCGGCGGGCACCGTTAGCTTTGCGGGCAGCATTCGAACCGTCATGAAGGCTCTTAGCCGGCAATTGGGTACACCGTTCGAGTTTGTGGAAGACAATATCCGCCCCATGGCCGCGCTGCATCAATTTCATGGTCGCGACGTGCAAATTGCTGAAGTGAAAGGGGCGTCAATTCAGGAGGCTATCGCCTCACTGGCGACGGAATACCAGTGGAATTGGCACGATGACAACTGGCGCTCGCCGCACAACTACACGCTAACCAGTTCGTATCCCATTGTCACCCCGAAAGGCGATATTAACCGCGCACTCACAACGGTACTGAAGGGCTACCCCGTGGACGCTCAACTCCTGAACTCAACTCGCACTCTATTTATTACTGCGCAATAAGGATCATCCATGCGTTTACCTCTATTAATCCTGGCAATAACCGCCGCGCTCAGTGGTTGTATGTCTCAAAACTATCAAGACACCAAGCAAAGCGCTGATGACGTACACGATGAAATCAGTCGGCACCTAGCGCAATCGGCAACGGGCCAAGTGTCTAACATCACCCGCCCACCATTGACGCTAACGCCACTAAAAAGCGAGCGACAAATCCCATGGCTCAATGAATCACTGTCGGTCAATGTCAGCGGCCTACCGCTCTCACTGGTGCTATCGCAAGTGATGGCGGGCGTTGACGCCAATATCTGGTTTGATGGTGATGTGAACCCAAACAAGCTGGTCACACTGTCATTTTCATCAAACCGCCAAGACGTGCTGAATTTGCTCTCACGTGAAACCGGCTACGGCATGAACGCCAGCAAAGACAAGCTTTCAGTCAGCAAGTTTGAATCTGAAACCTTCGTACTCACCTTGCCATCGGGTCAATACAGCGGCCAACTGGGCAGTCAATCCGGGGGGCAAGATACTAAGGTTACGGGCCAGTTTTTAAATACGGCTTACGCCCAGGTTGATATCGTCACTGAAATCAGCCAAGGCATCAAAGCCATTTTAAAAGATGATGATAATGAAGACGAAGACAAGTTAGTCGGTAGCGTTGAAGTCATTCCATCCATGACCACGATTGCTGTTCGCACCACCCCTGACCGCATGGTGAGGGTTCGCTCATTAGTGGATTCGTTTGAGGCTGAACTGTCTAAGCAAGTGCTACTCGACATTCGAGTGCTAGAGTTTCGCTCCAACAAAGGCCGCGAGCGCGGCATTGATTGGAACCTTGTCAAAGATATCGGCGGCGGTTCATTGGAATTTTACATTCCTGGTACCAACACCATCACTCAAGGCGGCAGCGCTGGATTGGCCTTTAAAGGCACTGGCAAATGGGATGGCACTACCGCGCTCATTAAGGCGCTAGAGCAGCAAGGCACAGTATCAACAGACACGCCTATCACGGCACTGGTGCTTAACAATCAACCCTCTCGGATTGCCCAAACCCTGACAACTCCGTACCTCTACGAAGTGAAAGCTGAAAACAATGGCGACATAGTGACTGCCAGCGTGACCCGCGCCACGGAAAAAGAAGGTGTGGACATGATGATAACGCCTAAAGTCATGCGTGATTACGTGTGGTTACGCATAGCCGGCAAGCTCACCAAGATTGTGGGTGATAAAGAAGAGGTGGTATATGACGCCCGCCTACGCTTCCTTGATACCCGTGAAAGCGAGTTGAACTTCACCAACAAACTGCGTTATGGCCAAACGGTAGTCATTGGCTCAATCAAGCAAATGACAACCACGGCAGAGCACACTAAACAGTTTGGCATTGACGCGCTCGGCGGCGAAGGCACTCAACTGGCAACCATAGAAACGCTGGTGTTACTGACACCTAAGCGAGTGGAGTAATGAAACATCAACTGCCACGCTTAGCCTGCCTACCGCTTACCCGTGGCGCGCTTAAGAAACATCGAGCTCTCCATGGCGCCGCGTTTGAGAAAGTCTTTAAAAAAGACGGCAAGCAATACCGCTACTACAGTGACACGGCGGGCGTTTGCCGCGGTGAATACCTGCTGTCACAGTTAAGCCCTGGTAACGGTGATTGGGTTGCCATCATTGAATTGCCAGAGCTCGGTAAGTGGTACGGACTCCATGCCAATGGCCAATGTGTGCTGCAAGAAAAAATAGCCAGCATTGATACTCTGCTGACAGAGTTCGATTTTGCGTTGCACCAAAGCGAGCGCATTGAATGCCAGAGCAGTGATACGCCAGAGCAGTTAACCCTGCTGTTTGGTGACAAGCTCAGCGAACTTAACGCGTCCATAGATGCAATTCCGTCGCAATACAGCGTATCGCCCGCATCCAACGCAGCGAGCAAATACGGCATGGCCATTGGGGCGCTGAGCTTGTGCGCCCTTGGCGGTTTACTGGCATTTTCGCGTTCAGAGCCGCCACCGGCGCCGCCCATCAACCCATGGGAACAATGGACGAGCAATTACACTTCAAAAACGCCTGCCGCCCAAACGCTACTGAATAGTGCGCAACTAGTGGCACTAGGATGGTCGCTGCCGATGGATTGGCAACCTGGGACGGTTATGCAGTCGGGAAATGCGATAACCCTGCCTATTACGCCACGGCCAGACGCCCAGCGAATGACCATTAAGGCATGGGCCGCGCAGCTTCCTGCTTCATTTACGTTAACGCCGTCGGACAATACGTTCAGTCTTTCCATGACCACGGAACTGCCACGCGAAGCCACACTCTTTATGGTTGGTGGCTACCCTGACAAATTGCATGATCGGCTCAAGCAGTTAGGCGCCAAAGAGGTACTTAACACCACAACCGCCCTAGATAACGGCACTCAAGAATGGCGCTATGAGGTGGTATTCGATAACATTCACGTAACGATGCTAACCACGTTAAGCGAACTATTCAAGGACGCCCCTGTGTTCATTGATAGCTTTTCGGTGACAGCGCTTACGCCTCCCTTAATCAACATGACGATGACGTTAACACTCGTCGGCAAATAAGGATTTTTATGTCAACTACGACCCCCCAACCGCCGCTGCTCGACAATAAACGCAAAGTGTTAATTGGTATTTCGGCAACCTTGCTTGTTGCTGCCGCAGGAACATTTGTCTACGGCGAACTAAGCGCCCCCTCAGCCGCGCTAGCGTACCCAAGCGCGGACTTAACCGCGTTCAATAATAGTGAGCTTACCGGTAGTGAGTTCGGTAGCAATGCTTATGCTGACTTACCAATAATGAGCCAAAGCGCTGAAGCTCAAGCCCCAGCGCAACAATTGCTCAATGACCCGCTGCCAAAATCTGCGGAGCTGATTTTATTGTTAAGCGAACAAATCCAACTCAACGGATTGCGCGAAACGGCAAACAAAACGGCCCTCGCGGCCCAAGAGTCGGCCAATGCCTTAAACGGTAAAACCCAGAGTCCAAGCCAGCTAGATAAGCTATTTGATAACACAGACACTCAACAGCAACCGGCTAACGCCCTCGACAGCCTCTCAATCAAAAGCCTGGTGCAAACCAATCAAGGTGTGAGTGGATTTGTGAGTCTGGCAGGGGAATTAATCCCTATCAGGCAAGGAACGCAGATTGGTGATATTCGTGTCGTGGGAATGACGTCGCAATACGTTGATTTCTCTTATCGTGGCAACGTGACTCGCAAATACCAGGGGTAAACAACATGGAGGAACACCACGTTATTATCGACCCACAATTGCGCACTTGGTACTTTGAAGAGCGCAAGGTGCTGGCACTGGGTAATGGTGAAATCATTGTCAGTGACTACCATGCCAGTAATCTAAACAAAATCCGCGATTACATTCAGCAATCAGAGCAGCTTAATGGCGGGCGCTTCTTTGGTCAGTATTTGCCGGTGCGCCTCGTTGACCAAACGCACATTGATGCGGCGTTTTCAGAGGCGGCGGGCTTGCAGCAACATGCTGACGCCATTGAAGAGGTGCTATCAGATATTGGTGAGCGCTTTAAACGGTTACAGCAAACCGCAGTAGACTGGGGCAGCTCAGATATTCACATTGAGCTCTATGAGCATGAAGTGCAGTTCTACGCCCGCGTTGATGGACGCCGGGTTCAACTGGCGGAAACCATGCCAGACCATAGTCATGGTGAGCAATTATTTGCCTACATATTTACATCAAAAGCAACATCAAAAGATGACGACTATGTGGCAAGTAAATCCAACAATGGCCAACTTGAGCAATTATTGCTGTGCCCTAGTGATGATGGCCAATCAAAAAGGCCGCGCCTAACCTTGTGGCGAGCCAGCTACATTCCCACCAAAGGTGGCGGCAAAATCACTCTGCGCTGGCTAAATGGTCAACAATACATTCCCAGACTAGAAACACTAGGCTGGACGGATGGCCATATTGCCGCGCTGCGGCAATTCATGAAAAGCCCCTCTGGCGTGTGCATTTTGGCCGGCAAAACCGGTAGCGGCAAAACCACTGCTATTGCCTCCATTTTGAGTGAAATAGCCAAAGAGCGCTCAGTGCAAACACTGGAAGACCCGCCAGAGTTTAACTTAGGCATTCCACAAACAACGGTGAGCGGCGACAAGCACGGTGAGCAAGGGTTTGCGCTCTACTCCAAAGTGCTGCTTCGCCATGACGTTGAAGTGGAAATGCACGGTGAAGTACGCGACCACGCCGGCGCCATGGAAGTTACAAGAAAGGGGGAAACTGGGCAGCTAATTTTCACCACCTTGCACACCTCAAGCGCCACGGGTATCGCGCACACGCTATCTGAGCAATTAAATGTGCCCGCATCAGTCGTTTCGGCGCCAGGTTTGATGGGCATTTGGGCCTATCAAACCCTGGTAAGAACCTTGTGCCCACACTGCAAGCTCACTGATGACGAAGCAATAGGGGCTTATGATACCAATGAGCTTGGTAATAGCTGGCTCGATGCCAGCGCTGCGCTGGATGAACTCATGGGCGAAACAGCGCGTGAGCATGTGCGCTGGCGTAATCCTGATGGCTGCGAGCACTGCAACCAGGGCGAAAAAGGCCGTACAGCCTTGCTGGAAATGATTGTTCTTGATGATAACGACCGCCACTTCATTCTCAACAAGGACTACCTCAACTGGCAACTGCATTTGCAGGAAAAAGGCTACAAGACGGTGCGTGACCATGTGCTTAGCAAAATTAAACAGGGTGACGTGGACTTAATCACGGCGGCAGGCAAAGTGAATCAGCTTATTGCCCAATCATCCACGGACATTTACGCCACCTTTACCATGTAAGGAGTCCTTTGTGAGCTGGAAATTTAACGATAAGAAACAACTCAAGCTGCTCGACAACATCTATCGGTTAACGACTGCGGGACTCAAGCAGCGAGACATTGCGGCGCAAATTGCCACCTACGGCAGCGCAATAGAGCAACGTATCGCCGCCGACCTGCTGACAGGCATTGATAGCGGCAATGGCTTTGCCGCGGGGCTCAAGCCTTGGATAGACCGTTTATCCTGGCAAGCACTGATTGCGGGGGAGAAAGCGGGTGACTTAGCCGGCGGATTGAATAACGCACTTCTGACGCTGAGAACCCGCACAGCTTCGACCAGTGAACTCGCTAAATCACTGGCCAAACCCGTGATAGGTGTGAGCTTCATTCTGGCGGCATCCGCAGGATTAGCTGGCAGCTTGTTTACACAGTTTAACGCCATGGTGCCAATGAACCGTTGGGATAGTGTGACGGTTTATGCGTATGACTTTGGCATGTTCTGGCAACAATGGGGATCAACGCTCGGAGTAATGGCCACAGCGCTATTGATTGGGGTGTCTATCTCGTTACCAGTACTGAGAGGTGCCTGGCGTCAACGCGTAGACTCCCTGCCGATTTATCGCCAATACCGCCTGATTCAAACCACGTCATTGCTGCATTCCCTGGGCAATTTAACTGCCGCCCACTATGGGTTACTCGACTCACTGCTTAGCATTAAACAACATGCCTCCCCTTACTTGACTTGGCACATCAATCGAATGATTAACCATGTTCACGAAGGACGCATTAACCTGGGTGATATCTTAGATACGGGATTACTTAGCCCAAGCGAGCAGTCAACACTAAAACTGCTGGGGCAGATAGGTAATAGCTCCACAATTTTGCTGCGAAGCGCTGACATACATCATGCCATCATCACCGATGAATTGGCCATGTTAAAAAGCGTTGGCACGGATGTCATCAAGCTTACAGGGGCGAGTATCGGATTGCTCATGGGAGCGGGTATCGGCAATCTAGTGCTAAGCGTTGCCACCAATATCACCCTGTAACCAGTATTTCGTCTCAACAATCAATCTCCACCAATCTCCATTAACCAACCCCTTATCTTTGCGCCACAAGGCACAAAGACCATTAATAATGAGCAAAATATATGAAAAAGTTACAAATTCAAGTTTCACGCAAGCAAAACACCAAGAACGTATTCACCAATAAACAATGTGGCGCCAGTACCATGGACGTCATGATAGCCGCAGCCTTTATGATTGGTGCCATCATGATGACCGTCATGATTGTGCCGAAGGTGCAAGATGCCTATGCCATCTCAAACTTCCAGCGCGACGCCTCAACCATCCAAAGTGCTGTCCATCGTTGGAAAAAAGCGCGTTCCAATTACACCGGCGTGACTCTGACTGAAATCTGCAATCAAAACATCTTAACCAAAGGCGGTACGATTTGCGGCAAGACCAATAATGGCCTTGCGACCAACCCGTTCGGCGGTAACTGGACGGTGAAGGCCAACAACAACCCAGGATTGTTTGATATCGTTGCCACACTGCCTAACAACCCAGACTCTATGGCGGAAGTGGCCGACACCATGGCGCCTATTACTCGCGGTAACTGCCAGAGCGCAACGGGTTGCGCCACACTGCAAGCATCAGGCACCACCTTAACCATGACCTTCTAAGGATTACCATGAAATCAAGCCAGCGTGGTGCATCCACGCTGGATTTGCTTATTACGTTTGGTTTTGCGACTGCATTGCTTCTCCTGTTACTTCCCGCCACCTACGACACGTTTAAATACACCGTTAAGGCGCAATCCTTAAAAAATGGGGTCGCCCAAGTCACGCAAGCCAGCGAGATTTGGTACGGAAAAGAAATCATGAGAACGCGGTGCTTAACACTGCAACAACCGCTCACCATCAACACGCTAATCAATGCCGGATTGGTGGATAGGCAAATCCAAAATCACGACTGGACATTCGCGGTCAGCACCATCAATAGCAGTAGCCCACAATGGCAGCGACCCACCCGAACCGTCATCACAGTCACCATTCCAAACGAGTCCCTGCGCAGCGCCATGCAGCAAGCATTATCCCCGCAAGGGATAAGCAACACTGGCCTCGTTTTTAATGCCCCGATGCAAAGTGACATGACTGACACTTTGGCCATTATTAACCGCAGCACAGGATGCCTTCAATGAACAGACAAGCACCCAAGCGACACCAGCGCGGCGTGGTTGGCGTACTTTCATTCTTAATTTGTTTGAGTTTTTTGAGCTTATTATTTTTGGAGTTTGCGACAGCAAAAACTAGGGAGCAACAGCTCTCACAAGCCGCACCGTTTTACGACCGTATGAAACACATAATCCAACAGATTAATGCGTATCAAATGGATCAAGTAGGACGTGGCCTCACCACTGTGAACGGGCTCGGTATTTTTCCACACGCGTGGTCATTACTAGAGCCGTACTACTTACCCAGTTGCAATTACAGCGACGAGCAAAAGGGCCTTTGTTTACCTAGCCGCAAAACCCCGTGGGGCACTGAAATGCAGATTACGTTGGCCTATAGCGCTGACGCTAATCGCTTTCCGCAAATGACCATCAGCATTCCGATGCAACCTAAAAACGATACGTTTGCATTGGAACGTGATGCCTACATCAGCGCACTGGGTAAGTTGCCAGGCACCAGAATGGATGAAAGCAAGAACGCTATCCAACTGGTGATATCACGACTAGATAACGCCATTCAGCACGATGGCGTTGTTAAGCGCTCAGGCAATAACTCAACACTGACCGGTGATTGGGATACCGGTGGGAAATTTGCGATTACCAATGCCAAAGACGTGATGATCAGGAATCACGACGGTTCACAACGCAATTTAGCTACTGCCGTGATTGACACCTTTGTCGCTAAACATGGTGATAGAGTCAATAAACCTAAATGCCCTACGCATTTAAAGCCTGATATCCAGGTTGCAATTAAAGGGGTGTTTCCGCACAGCGAGGCAAATCGATTCAACGAAGTGAGTATGCAAAAAGCCTACACCACGCCATACACAAACTACTGGGTCATCGGATTAGATTATTACGCCGTCAATAAAATCAGCAGCAAATGGGTGTTTATGCATGACGGTGAAGTCAGCGTTAGCCTGCGCTGCATACCTAACTAAGGATCATTAAATGAACAAAATCACTATTGCCCTACTGGGCATCATGCTAGCGGCACCAACGCTCGCCAATGATGAAAAAGTCACCTTCGAAAAAGGGATCGCCAGCGCTAAAAAAAACCTGCACGGTAAAACCATTACCCCAGAAGAAACTATTGCTACATGGAACAAATACGCGAGAATACCTGAAAGCTCAGGCGGTGGTAGCGGCACTGTCGAAGAGTTTACGATAGATTCAAACGTCGATGGAGCGAAAGCAAAGCGACTAAAACCTGTCTCAACCCATATTTGCACGCTTAGCCAGGTCGCAGGGGAATACCACCGCGGACTCAAGGCGGTTGATGTCCGAGTCCAAAAAAACAGTTCTGATGGTTATTGGTATTTGTTCGCGGATGGCTACAGTTCTCACAACTACGGCAAGGCCATTTGCTGGTCTAAATAACCATAAAAAGGCTGCTGCGGCAGCCTATCCCCACTGACCATTGAACGGTTTTTTCGATCACACAATGAAGAATATTTAGGCATTCAGATCACCCTTGATGAACATCACTAAAACCGCATAGAAAGGGATATAGTTGTTGTTTTTCAACCAAATGAGATCATACTAAGCACAACAAACAAAAAGGATGCAGACTGATGAAAAAATCATTACTAACCATGGCGTTAGCCACTTTATTAAGCCCTGCCATGGCCATTGAGAATGGTCAAATTGAATCAGCGTCAGCATTCCCGTCGCTAGTTGAAATGAACTGCACTGGCACAATAATCGCGGGTAAATGGGTGCTTACCGCAGCCCACTGCTCTTGGCCGAGCTCCGGTGGCATAAAACCGGTGAATTTAGTGGGCGCCCAAACCCATGGCGACTCATTCATTATTGACCCCCTCAAAGACGTGGTATTCAATGCTGGCGTAGCTAGTGATATCGCGTTATGGGAACTGAGTGAAACACCGTTATTCGACAAGACATTATTCTTATCTAATGATTATGTGGAACGCAATTTAACTTCCACGTTCACCATCTATGGATTTGGGCAAACCCAACAGCAATTACACAGCGCCACCTATAGTATCGACAATTATTTACACGAAGATGATGAACTCCTATTTTTCAGAGCCTCAACCAAAGCTAACTCTATATCTGGCGACTCTGGCGCCCCATATTTACTCAATGGAAAGATCGCCGCTATACACAACGGTTCGGCAATAACAGAACCTCCTCCAGGTCTAGAAGGCGAAAACTATCACGGCACTTCAGCGAGTCGCATATCCTTCGCACAAGATTGGATCTTGGAAACGGTAAACGCCTGGCATTACCCAACAATTGCGACGGTTGCGGCGGGTCAAAGCAAGACGATTGAAGTGCAATCATTGCACATGAGCGCAGTGATTGACTCAGCCTCACCCACTGGCGACATTGAATTTGATATCGCAAACTCTTCTTGCATCAATGGCGGGGCGCAAATCCAGCCATTTGATATCTGTACGTACACGATTACCAGCAAAGAAGGTTATGAAGCGACGTTAGATTTAGGCAATGACCAACGCATTGTTATCAACAAAGGCAAAGGGCCGACAGTAACGCCGCCTACGCCAGAGCCTGAAGCGGGCGGGAGTAGTGGTGGCAGCGCGGGCTGGTTAAGCCTTTTAGGTTTGTTGGCGTTAGCGTATCGCCGCAAAGGCTAACAACCAGTGTTGAACCAATGACCTTAGATAACGTGATATTAGGTGGATTCATCGTGTGGATGGTGTACCTACTATGGACGGCTGCCAAGCAGATTAAATAGCAAATTTCGATGTTAAACTAGCTCACTTATTGGTGGGCTTTTTTGTAGGTGTTAGAAACTGATTATGATTTTTACAATTTTTGTATCTTTTTTATTGGCTGTTATTTTCAGTATTTTGTTGGTCACTGCACTGCAAGTGATACCCAGCACTAGACTCTTTCTAAAGCCCCCCTATTTACTCAATCAAGGCTTTTCACGTTGTAGAGTCAATTTAATGATACGAGCAGCATTAGTGACCACTGCTGCCGTGGCGCCGTCATTTTTAGTCACAGGCAATACATCGGTTACTGCATGGCTACTAGCATTAACAAGTGCCCCCTTATTTATTGGGTTAGCACCCAGCATTGAATGGCAATTGCGCAAAGACGCTAAGTTGGCATTTTGCAAACCTGTGGGAAGCACCGTGGCTACGATTCACTTACGCAACCCATTTCAGCCCTTCGACCTTCGCACTTACCAAGAACTACTTGAACTGGTTGAGGTATTACCTAAAGCGCATGGTGTCACTAAGTTACGGTTAAGCTCACCGATGTTTTACCACCCAAGTGGGGCACTACGCAGCTTTGCGTCATTAGAAAAACAACTTCATAAACTGGGCGCCAGTTTGCACCACTCGCCATCGAGTGACAGCCATGTATTTGGCAAGCTTTGTATAAAGATTCACGCTATACAACACCCAGAGAAACTGAGTCAGATTAATTTACAGCGCTGGTACCAACTTAACATTACACTGAATAATAGTGAGACCACCAAGCTTAAATAAAAGCTTTCATATCAAGGAGCATATTTTGCAGCCCAAACACACCGATGACCACTACCGCACAGCATTGCAATGCCTACGTTTACTACAGCAACGCGGTTATATTCCAGCTCAATCAGATGCGTGGTGGCAGGAAGTAGAGCGGCAGCATCGTCCGCTAGCGCTTTACAGAGGCTTACCCAAAAAGCCGCAAGAACTCCCGAATAATGCTATGATGTTATGCGTATGTGTTGACGTAGAGCGTGATGGTCGAGATTTCAGCAAAAACCTATCACTACAATATATCATCACCACGCTGGAGACTGGCATTAGCACTTATCGTATTCCACCGTTTACTTATGATTGGTTAATCGCTGTTAAAAGGCAATTTACCGACATTATCCTTACTGATTTGCATTTTGTTCACGAACAACTTTTTACTAAAGAACCACACTAGCCTCAACCATAAACACCAGACAACCCTCCTCTACGAAACAAAAAACAGCAGCCACATTCACTTTTAGATTATAAAAACTACAGAACTCAGCTCCCTTCGACATCAATGCCAAAAAAGGATTGCATCACTATGAGCAATGAACAAAAATTTTCAGATTACAGTCGCACCATTGTCAGAACCGACAGAAAACCTCATAAAAAGCCTCAAAAACCTTCAGCCAAAAGCGAGCAACAGGCTCAAACTCACAAACGTGCAGAGACATTAAGAGAACGTCTCGATCTAGCCAAAGCACTAGACATCCCCATACATGAACTAGAGGACTTCTAATGACAACTATCAGCGACAAGGTATCAGTTATAGGTTGGTCACTCGTCACTTTTATTGCACTTAGCTTAGCGGCGTACAGTTACGGCTACCGGCTCAATACGAGCCAGTCCTACCCACCGGGTTTGTATGTCATTGACGCCGTTAAATCGAACTACCAAGTGAATGACCGGGTGTTGCTTTGCCCACCGGTTCACAACAGCATCAAGGACGCAATTCGTCGAGGCTACCTTGCAATGGGGTATTGCGACAGTGGTAGCGTCCCAATGATAAAAAGCATTGCGGCAGTCAGCGGCGACGCAGTTACGCTTAACGATGAAGTCGTTATTCGTGACAAGGCATTACCTGGTAGCACCATTCAACACCAAGATAGCCAAGGGTTAGCGCTGACACCGTATCGGCACTATGGTAAATCTCGCTTTTGGGTGCCTCCTGAAAATGTATTTGTGCATTCTTTCTATGCCCCAAGCGACAGCTTTGATAGTCGCTATTTTGGCCCTGTGCCAACCGCCAATATTCTGGGCACCATTAGGCCCGTAATATTACTGCCTGACCTGCAAAACCTGTTTGCCGCACAACCTTAAAGCCACCATTCGCTAAACACGCATAACCACCTACACCTTTTATACCTAACCGCATTCCATCGCTGGAACGTGCGCGGCCAGGTATTACCTATTATTAGGCCAACACTATGACCGATAAATACAACAACACCATTAAGGCGCAAAGTCGCACTCAGCAAAAATACCCCAACGCGTTGCCATTGACGGCCTGCGCACTTTCAATACCGCTATCACTGCAAATAGCCACTCAACGCTTTGCTGAAAACTTTGGCTACCAGGCGGTGCTGGGCAGCAACATCGACGGCTGGTATGCACCATGGAAGATTATTCAATGGTTTCATCAATATTATGCTGTATACCCCACTCAGACCATGAGTGCTGCCACCATGGCCATTCCGCCCTTGATGGCCACAATGGCAAGTGTTCTTGCTTATAACCTCTGGCAACAAACCCGGGCAAAGTCCAAAAGCTATCTACACGGCAGCGCGCGCTGGGCCAATAAACAAGACATTATCAATGCAGGTTTATTGCCGGAATCTGGCACAACAGATAAAGAGGGGGTAATTGTTGGCTCGTGGATAGACCCCGAGGGCAAACAACACTACCTAGTTCACACCGGGGCAGAGCACATCTTATGTTACGCCCCCACGCGCTCCGGCAAGGGCATTGGGCTAGTGATACCAACATTACTGACCTGGCAGCACAGCGCCCTCATTACTGACCTTAAAGGTGAGTTGTGGGCGCTGACCGCAGGCTACCGCAAACACATAGGCCAGCACTGCCTGAAGTTTGAGCCGGCCAGTCGCAATACCGTGTGCTGGAATCCCTTAGAAGAAATTCGTGTTGGCACTGATTTTGAGACCGGTGACATTCAAAACATATGTACCTTGATTGTTGACCCTGAAGGTAAAGGACTAAAAGACCACTGGCAAAAAACCAGCTTTTCACTGCTCTGCGGATTAGTGGCACACATCATTTATAAAAGCATCAAAGCCGAGACTGTCGCCACCTTGCCCATGCTAGATGCGATTCTTGCCTCACCCAATCGCAATATCAGCGAGCTGTGGACCGAAATGGTGGACTTCGCCCACACAGAAGACAAAGAAACTGGGGAGATATGGACTCACCCCTTAGTAGCCGCCGCAGGCCAAGACATGATTGACCGTGAAGAGCGCGAAGCCGGCTCAGTATTATCATCGGTAAAAAGCTACTTGGTGCTCTACCGTGACCCAGTAGTCGCCGCCGCTATCGGCAAGTCTGAATTTAAAATCAGAGACCTAATGAACTCTGATAAACCAGTTAGCTTATACTTGGTGACTCAACCCACCGACAAAGACCGCCTAAAGCCATTAATCCGTATCATGATGAACATGATAGTGAGATTGCTGGCCGACGGCTTAGAGTTCAAGGATGGCCGTCCCATTGCCAATTACAACTTTAGATTATTGGGAATGATTGACGAGTTTCCGTCACTGGGTAAGCTCGATATTCTTCAAGAGTCACTGGCGTTCGTTGCCGGCTACGGTATTAAGTTCTACCTAATCACCCAAGACCTAAATCAACTTAAAAGCCCCGAAACGGGTTACGGCAAAGACGAGCAAATCACATCAAACTGCCACATTCAAAACGCCTACCCACCAGGGCGCATTGAAACGGCTGAACACCTAGCTCGATGCACCGGCGAAACCACGATTATGCAAAAGCAGATATCCACCTCAAGCAAGGGCTGGATTGGTGGAACGAGTACCAGCGTAAATTACCAACCGACTAAGCGCACATTACTCACCCCTGACGAATGTATGCGCCTTCCGGCTCCAGTAAAGCAAGGCAAGGACATTGTTGAAGCGGGAGACATGATTATCTATGTAGCAGGCTATCCAGCGATTTACGGTAAGCAATTGTTGTACTTCAAAGACCCGGTATATCTCGCCAGGGCGCAAATACCCGCACCAGAACAAACAGACCGATTAATAGAGGTCAGGGGCAACGCCACTATTGACGCAATTAATCAAGCGCCCAAATTATTCAACCTTTCTCAGTAAAAAAACGA
Source organism: Shewanella sp. SNU WT4 (assembly GCF_006494715.1). Lineage (NCBI taxonomy): Bacteria > Pseudomonadati > Pseudomonadota > Gammaproteobacteria > Alteromonadales > Shewanellaceae > Shewanella > Shewanella sp. SNU WT4. The sequence continues at coordinate 47,646 of NZ_CP041152.1, read as the reverse complement.
GAGGGTAACTAATAACAATGATTGTCGCACTCACAGCCACATGGAACGTTATCATCCCCCAGAACTTAACGGCAAGGTGGTATTGCGCGGCGTCGCCTGCCACTTGTGCGGTATAGTTTAATAAAGGAACAATCGACCAATAAAAAGAAAGCAGTATTATCGGGTAAAGCCAAACAACTTCTTCGTAGTCGTTTTGATATTTCACATAAAGCACCCAACAAACAAAAATTAGCGCCCCCATTACCTTAAGCGCTACCTCAAAAGATACCGCGAAAGGAATTAACATCAAACCATTTATATTCAAAGTCGCAAACAAGAGCAATCCAGATATAATCACAAAAACCACACCACTTAGATTACTCATATCCCCTCCCAACCAAGCCAGAGCGAAAGCCACACACAAGTCACTCACAGGCTGCAAGCAACAACACAGCAATGCTACATCAGTGTAACATCAAAAAACAGAGTGCAATAATCATACCCTTGTTTATCGCTAAGATCCCTCCGTTACTAACGTTATTACAGCAGGGGTTATTACTTTAGCTGCCCACTTGAATCAGCTAAAACAAAGCCCCCTCCCTGTGGGTGCACCTATCTATAATGGCAAGAAAAAGATGACCAAATAATATCAAAAACCCACACCCAAACGCCCCCACATAGAAATAGCGGAACTCTAGTGCAAGCAATTAGCCCGCTATGCATACACAGAAAATTTCTAGCTAATATTACTTAACACATTTATATCAATGGAGATATTCACCCACCGAATCCAAACAAACCAATGAGTGTGCCCCGCTATAAATCACAATTTATTTCATTTTAAAACAACGCAACCAATTAAAACTCTCTCTCTACTATCAAAACTCTCTCACTTACTTGGAATTAATACTATGCGCCTATTTATCGCAGAAAAACCTTCCGTAGCCAAAGCTATTGCGGCAGAGCTTGGCATTACAGAAACCCACAAAAGCCACCTTATCTGTGGTGGTGATGTCGTCACTTGGTGCTTTGGCCACATGCTCGAATTGGCTGAGCCTGACGACTACACACCGGCTGATGTGCCGAGCCGTAACGGTAAGAAAATATGGCGAGTGGATGAATTACCCATTATCCCTGCCAATGATAACTGGATACTCAAACCCAAGCCGGATGCAGAGTTTCAGCTCAAGCAAATAGGCAAATTCATCAAACAAGCTAACACCGTTGTGAACGCAGGCGACCCTGACCGCGAAGGGCAATTACTGATTGACGAGGTGCTTGATTTCTTTGGTAACCAATCCCCTGTTTTGCGCTACTGGGCTAACGCAATTGACCCTGTATCAGTTAAACGCGCATTAACCGATTTAAAAAACAACGCCGACTATCTTCATTTTGGCCAAGCAGCCATTGGCCGGCAGCGGGCGGACTGGTTAATTGGTATGAACCTTAGTCGCGCCATGACCCTACGCGCTGAACGCGGCGGCAGTCATGCTCTACTGACTGTTGGCCGAGTGCAATCCCCCGTATTAGCCTTAGTGGTTGGACGTGACCGGCAAATAGAAACCTTCACCCCTATTCCTTTCCACACACTCAAAGCCAGCATATCTCACGAACAAGGCAATATTGAGGTGAACTGGAAAGCGGGGGATGAACAAACGGGACTTGATGAAGAAGGACGCCTTACCAATACCGCGATTGCTGACGCACTGGTGAGTCAGTTAACCGGCGCCAATGCAACTGTCCTAAGCTCAACATCTACCAATAAGGTACAAACACAACCGCTTACCTTCGCGCTATCAGATATCACACTGATTGCGTCAAACAAATTTGGTTATAGCGCAGAAGAGGTATTGAATACCTGCCAATCACTGTATGAGAAGCACAAGCTCACGACCTACCCGCGCTCAGACTGTGCTTACTTACCAGAAAGTCAGTTTAATGATGCCGCCGCCACGCTTGAGGCTATTAAGCAAATTAACCCCGAGTTAGCCGCGCTTATTGATAATGCCGACCCACGCATTAAATCAAAAACCTGGAATGATAAAAAAGTAACAGCGCACCACGGCATCATTCCAACCATGCACATAGCAAATAAGGCTGCACTCAGTGAGCCAGAACGCAATATTTACAACTTGGTGGTTAGGGCTTATATCGCCCAATTTTACCCAGGCCATGAATACGCGAGTACCAGCATTGACTTTTCCCTTGGTGGCGAGTTATTTGCCACCAAGGGAAAAGTCATCACCCTCAATGGTTGGAAAGACGTTTACCAAATTGAAGAAAAGGAAGACTCAGAGCAACCATTGCCAAAGCTTAGCAAGGGCGACTCATTAACTTGCCATAGCGTGACTCGACGTGACTCAAAGACCAAGCCACCCAGCCGATTCACTGAAGGTACGTTAATCCAGGCAATGAAGAACATTCACAAGTTCGTCGAAGAAGCCGACAACAAAAAAATGCTCAAAGAGGAAGACGGCTTAGGCACTGAAGCTACCCGAGCATCCATTATTTCTGAACTCAAACGTCGCGAATACCTAATCGTTAATGGCAAACAAATAAGCAGTACAACCATTGGGCGCTCACTCATTGATTCCCTTGATGCCATGGTTAAAAGCCCTGTACTCACTGCACTGTTTGAGCGAATGCTTAAAAACGTAGAACTTGGCACCATGACACTGGATGACTTTGTGAATAAGCAAGTTGCCTTCGTCACCGCCCAAGTGCAAAAGGCCAATCAAGGCAGCGTCAAAATTGCGGGCGCAAAACCAGCCTTAGTGGTTTCAGATGTTCACAAATGCGCGGCTTGCGGCGCAGGTTTGATTAGGCGCCCAAGCTCAAAGAAGCGCGGCGCATTCTGGTGGGGATGCAGCAACAACCCAACCTGCACTCAAATGTACCCTGACGCCAAAGGGCGCCCTAACTACCAAGCCATTAAAACCCTTCCTCAACCTCAAAATACAACAGCATAGGAGACCACCATGCTTATACAATTATGTAACATCGACCAAGACGCTATCACTCGTTACACGCCTAACGATAAAGCTGTGACAGTTATTTCTTGTGCTTATAGCGTTGGCTATGGAGCCAATCAAAAAACACAATGGATTGAGGCCGAGCTCTGGGGTGAGCGTGGCGTAAAATTGGCAGAGAAATGCGTTAAAGGTCGCCAAATTTTACTGACCGCCGATGATGTGGCCATAGATACCTTTACCAAGCCAGACCAAACTACCGGCTTTAAATTGAAGTGCCGCGTCATTGATATTGATTTCACCACGAGCGCGAATCATCCCGCGCAGTAAGTACGCTTATGTTTTTACTGCGCCATCATTTCCGCCAAAGCTCATTATTAAATGAGCTTTTTGTACCGACTTTTTGAACATGTTGCCCACGCAATCTCGCTCATTTACGGGTGAGGGCACATTGATTTAAACCACTCAAGATCTAGGACAATATCATGCCAAGACGATGCTTAAATTGTAAAAAAATAACATTGCCCAACAACATCACAGGTATATCAGCCAAACAGTGCGAACACTGTCAATCGCATTGTATTGAATGTGATCACCCAAGTAGCCAATACAGCAAAAAAGAACATTGCTTCATTTGTAGTTCGTGTGGTGAGCACGAAAAAAATTAATAATTTCAGTGATTACCACGATTCCAGACGTTGAAATGAGCTTCTATTTTTAATTAAAAGGACAACAAACAATGAACGATAAAAAACATCACCCCAATCAAGTAACTCCCCTTACGGATAATGCGCTCAACAAAAGTTTGGAAGAATGGCTCAATACTCCTGATCATGATGACGGCCCAAAATTTGAGTTAAATTACAATGGCTCACCTGTTTTTATTGACATGTTCACCTTGCTGCAATGTTTAAAAATAGCTGAGCACGCTCACCATATCCCTAAGATCAATGCTTCATGGTGGCTAGAAATAATTAGGCAATATCCTATAGAGGTACATTTAGATGGACGTATTCAAACTGAATGCAGTGCCATTGATTTCACCACGAGCGCGAATCATCCCGCGCAGTAAGTACGCTTATGTTTTTACTGCGCCATCATTTCCGCCAAAAGCTCATTATTAAATGAGCTTTTTTGTACCGACTTTTCAAGAACAAGGAATTTCTATGTATTTCGACTGCATAACTTCGAAGGCTAAATATCAGATCCATTTATCTGTTGTACTTGAATGCTTAGCTATATGCGAGCAGCAAGGACACGTTCCAATTATTGAAAAATCATGGTGGAACGACACTCAGCGGCGCTATCCTGGCATTGTTATCTCGCTCGAAGATATGAAGCACGTCAGCCAAGAGAAACCCATTTATTGTGAGCGAAGTGATGACCCGATAATGTTTATTGTTGCAGCGCAAAACGATGAGTTAACACTAGATTTTGTTTCATTGCTGGCCATAGTATCTATTGCCGAAGAACACGGAGTAATCTCCAAACTACATGATAACTGGTGGTTGATCCTTGAGAATATCTATGGCCAGCCACTAATAAGGGCTTAGCAATGGACGTATTTAAAATATCAAGCTTATCCTCCGCACCAATCCCAATAAAGACTAAAGAGGCATTTGAAACTCTTACAAAGAAACAAAAACCGTGGATGCAACTGAGGTCGACCGCAAAAAGCTTAGGTTGGCATTATTACGCAGAGTGCCCGCATTGTGTAAATACTATTGAGATTATAGGGTTTACTCCAACACATACTGCCACACCTCATGGCAGACATTACATGAAGCACATTACTGGTGTCGGATATCTTGACCATGAATCTTACGAGGCATGCCCTTATCGGGCGCGTTCAGAAAAGAATTTAAGTAAAGATGATAAATATAGCGCTAATCATCACTTACCATCAAAAGCCTTAAACACCTTAATAGAACAGTTTGACCGGGTTGTTTATCTGTTACAAAAAGAGCTAGAAATTAAATTTTCATATCCACGCCTAAAACAAATGCTGCTTGACTTCAAAGCATCTCAAGGCTGGTTATACAAAGGTGCTTCTGAGTATAACATCCCTTGGATTTTCGCTTACTTCACTCTCGCGAAATCACTTTACAACCAACAAATAGTTAATAACGAATTACAGTCAGCGCTACTCAAGTTAGAGCCAAAACTTCAATTTGAGTCCACAACCTCCCCCAACAAAGCAGATAGGTTACTCATAACAGAGGGGTTATTTCTAAAGTTGACGTTTAGCTTTTTTGACCATGAGCGAGAAGTTCGCGAGCACCACTTATTTGAAAGTATCAACTTCAAAGTTAGTTCTGGGGCACGTGACATTTATAGCAAAAAAATTGAATTCGACCCTTTGCACTTCGCCAACCTCATCAACCTAGATGAGAACAAAGCCCAACGCAGGTTGGCGCTTGTTGATATGGCAAAAGAAATATTTGCCCGTTAACCAATAGATTACAAAGAATAGCGCATCTGAAAATGCAGCAAATATAGTGAAGATTGATTTTTTCACTATATTTGCAACCAACCAGGTTTACCCTTTTCTATCATTAATTTCTTAATCACAAGGACACCTTATGACCGACCGCAACCCAAACGAACACATCAATAATCCTGATATCCTCACCGCAGAAGAGCTGATGATTATGAAGCTCATTGATGCTGAAACCACGCCAGGATTCGGCGCATCATTTACCCCAGAAGAAGCTGAGCTTGCCGGGGCGTTCTTTGAGGACGCCTTGACAGAGCAAGACCTCATGGACGCGATAGAGGAGCCGGGTGATGACAACTAAAAGGCCGTTTCATGAAGTCGTTGCCCAGAACCTCATTGAAAAACTAGAACAAGGCACCGCCCCTTGGCAAAAACCATGGCAACCCAGCGCAGAACCACTCCTTCCTCACAACCCCAGTAATGGGCGCCGCTATAAAGGCATTAACACCATCAACCTCATGGCTCAGGGATTCAATGACCCGCGCTGGATGACTTACAACCAAGCTAACGCCGCGAAGGCCCAGGTAATTAAGGGGCAGAAAGGCACTCAGGTGCAATATTGGAAGTTTTCGGAAGAGAAAAACAAAACCGATGACAAGGGTAACGTCGTCAAGGATAGTAAGGGGAAACCCATTAAAATCCATATCGTCCTTGAGCGTCCCAAGGTCTTCTACGCCACGGTGTTTAATGCTCAGCAGATTGAAGGCTTACCCCCACTAGAAATAACCCCACTTACCGAAGAGCGCCAATGGCAAAACATTGAGCGAGCTGAAAAGCTTCTTCAAGCATCAAACGCCATCATTAAACACGACCAAGCGGATAGAGCTTATTACTCTTCAGCAAAAGACAGCATTCACTTGCCGAAAAAAGAGCAATTTGATGAAGCAGGCAAATACTACGCAACGGCGCTGCATGAGCTAGGCCATTGGAGCGGCCATTCTTCTCGCTTGAATCGTGACTTAGGTAATCCATTTGGGAGCGAAGCTTATGCCAAAGAAGAGCTCAGAGCAGAGATTGCATCAATGATGTTAGGGGATGAATTAGGCATAGGTCACGACCCAAGCCAGCACACCTCTTACGTCAAAAGCTGGATTAAGGCGCTCAAAAATGACCCGATAGAAATTTTCAGAGCCGCAAGTGATGCAGAAAAAATCCTAACCATGCTTCTTGGCTTTGAACTGCAACAGGAGCAACAAATGCCTATAGAGCAGACACTCAACGATGAACAGATTCAAAGTTGGCAAACCATTAACAGCACAGCCAATGAACTAGGGTTTAAAGCTGTGCTATCAGCAACGCCCAATGAACCTTGCTCTATTAGCTTTAACAACCGCCAAGGCATTACCGCGCCGGTCAATACCAAGCTGCATGATGATGGCAGCGTGAGTACCCAAAGCGAAACCGAAACTAGCGCTGAGGTGACAACAACGCCAGAGCGAATACAGGATGCGTTATTGATAGCACTGGCGCCCTATCAGCATATAGAGCAAGTCGATGTCATTGAGGCGCCCCAAACCAGCCCACAACGTATGCCACCGGCAACCAGCATCCAAGAGCCCGATAAACCCAAAATTCACCTAGATGTACCTTATAAGGATAAAGACCAGGTGAAAGCTCTGGGAGCAACCTGGGATAAGGCCACCAACCACTGGAGCGTTCCCCAAGGGACTGACTTAACGCCATTTAGTCAGTGGCCAGTCGTCATCCCGTCAACCACTAAACAATATTTAGCGGTTCCCTATGAGCAGCGCAATCAAGCTAAAGCCGCAGGGGCAAAGTGGGATAAAAGCCAAAGCGCATGGTTTATAAACCTCGAACAAGGACAATCAGCGCCTCCAAGTTGCACTCGTTGGCTACCGCAAAACCAGCGCAATATTGAGCAAGAGCCACAACTTGACCCAAGGGAAGAGTTTGCTGAGCGCTTGAAAGATGCAGGCTTTGACGTGTCAGGTGAGCACCCAATTATGGATGGCAAGCGCCACCGCTGCCGAGTGGACTCTGACAAACCCAGCACGTCACACAATGCTGGTGCGGGTATGTACGTTGCCTTCATGGATGCCCACCCGGGAGGTTACGCCATCAATAACCGCACCGGCGAAGAGCTAAAGTGGAAAGCGAAAGGCTACAACCTAAGTCCCGAAGATAGAGCAATAGCTCAAGCCCAGGCGGCGCAGCGCCAGCAAGAGCAGCAAGCCATTAAGGAGCAAACTCAAACCAAAGTCGCGAGCGCCATCAGCCGCCTAGTGGCCGTCAGCCCCCAAGCCACCGGGCAAGAGTCGTATATCACTAAGAAACAAATCATCACCGCCAATTTACTGCGAGTGCCCTCACCTGACGCACTAGCCAATGACCCCGATATTTTGATTGGGAAAACATGGCAAGACAGTAAAGCCCTCAGAGAAGCCAATCCTGACAAACTGGTATTTACCACAGGAGAATTACTCGTGCCGGCTATTGATGAACAGGGCAATATTCGCACCGCCCAAACCATCCAAAGCAATGGCACTAAAATGTTTCCAAGGGGCGGACAAAAAACCGGAACCTTCCACATCGTGGGCGGAGAACTGGAAGATATCGCCAGAATATCAACCATTATTATTGCTGAAGGGCTCGCCACAGCTGACACCATTGCGGAAGCCAGCAAACACCCAGTCATTTCAGCCTTTGATGCTGGTAATGTTATTGAAGTCGCGAAAGAGCTGCACAACAAATACCCCGATAAAACGCTGCTCATTTGTGGTGATGATGACGCTCACCTAGCCTTGACTGAAATCAAAGGCAACGTGGGACACAGTAAAGCCCATGACGCCGCAGAGCTTACTGGCGGTAAAGTGTTACTTCCCGTTTTCGCACCAGGTGAGCAAGACTATCCGTCCCACTTACCACCAATGACACCAGATAAATGGCGAAACCAACATGTTTCGCAGGAAGAAAAGAAAGCCATTGATGATATGAAGCAATTCACTGACTTCAATGACCTCAAAACTAAAAGCAAACTGGGTATTGAAGGGGTTAAACGCCAGCTCTGCGCCATGCTCCATCAAATACACGAGCAGCAACACGTCACCAAAGAGCAACAGCAAGTCCAACAGCAAATCTTGCAACAACCTCAGCAAAAGCCTGCCGGTCACGGCTTAGGTCGCTAAACAGCTAAACCAACTTCTTTTAATACTCTCAACGGTTCCAGCGGGCTGTGGATTCTCTGCACCCGTTGAAAATGTAACGTAATCAAATTAAGGAACACTTTTATGTCAAAAATTCACTTCATTCTTCAGGGCAAAGGCGGCGTGGGTAAATCCCTTATTGCCAGTTTAATCGCACAGTTCTGCATTGAGCATGGCAAAACCCCTCACTGCATAGATACCGACCCAGTTAACCAATCTTTTACCGCTTACGGCGCATTGAACGTCCATCAATTAGATATATTGGTGAATCATGATGTTGACCAATCTAAATTCGACCAATTGATTGAGCTTATCGGTGAGCATCCAGAACAAGATTTTGTGATTGATAACGGCGCCAGTTGCTTTGTGCCGCTATCTCATTATTTGCTGTCGAATGGAACCATCCAAATGCTCATGGATATGGGGCATGACGTAATTATTCATACTGTTGTAACAGGGGGGCAGTCATTGGCCGACACCATTCACGGACTGGATAACCTTGCTGAAAAATATCCAACCGACTGTCAGCTTGTTGTGTGGCTAAATACTTATTGGGGACTCATTGAGCGCGACGGGAAATCATTTGAGCAACTTAAAGTCTATCAAAATCACAAAGAACGCATTAACGGTATTATCACGATAGAGCCGATGCAAAAAGACACCTTCCAACGTGACTTTATCAATATGCTTTCAGCCAAACAGACGTTTGCAGAAGCGGTGATTAACCCTAAGTTATCCATCATGAATCGTCAGCGCCTCACCATGATACGCCGCAAGCTGTTCGAGCAAATGGCAGCGACTAATTGCTTATGAGGTGAATGATGGAAACCAAACGAGCTGAGTTACTGGCCCGCATTGCCGCAGAGCATAAAATCATTATGGATAATGATGACCCACTAATGGCCATGCTGACACTGTTTGAATATGCCATCGAGCACACCGAAGACAGGCAGCAACGCCAGCACAAACAAGTAGAGCAACACATGGAAGCAACGCTTGGCCGACTAGACCAAGCCATGCTTGCAAAGCTCGCACATTGGGAAGACACCGCAGTCAGAAAATCAGGCCGTATCATTGACGTTGGATTGGAACAACACCAAAAACAATTGAACGAGCAAAAACAGCAGTTTTTCACTGAGCTTGAGAAAAAGTTAGCTAGCCAGCAAGCGCTATCGAACGCAGCCGCAGAAAAACTGCAATTTGCTGCGATAACCAATCTAATGGCCGTAGTAGTTGCCGCTGGATTAGTGGCCGCAGCCATCATATTGGTCTAGTCAGAGCCAATAATAGCAAATTCAACTTAATATACTGCTTAATTAGCGACCTATATCACAGTGCAAATGAAAACAAATTGCCACCCAAAAAGACTCAGTTATTGTAGGGTTATCTACTACGCGTGACTTGTATTCGTTTTGACAAGTTTGCGGTTACACGCGCGCAGCAGGTGCTAAACATTAACTATGTTCTATCCGTTATAAAAGTGCGTCAAAGCCCTACTCAGGATGATAAGGGCTTTATTTACGACCTAGCGATCAATCCCCCGAGACCGACTCACTTTCCCTTGCTGATTTATGTTGATCGGGTCGCCAATCTTCAAACGCTTCACATCACTCTTTATCGGCAACACCGACACTATGCCTGGGGCCGTTTCGACCAGTAACAGTGACTCACCATCAATCCGCCTAACACCTGCAAAACGCCCTTTCACCGCGCCAGTTAATGGCTCATGTATCGCAATATCCATCCCCTGCTCACGCTTACTTAATCGCTCTTCAATGTATTTTTCAGCAGCCATAAGCTGCGTAGTGCTTAGTCTTGCCCCAAAAATTCCCCATCGCAATGCGTCAACAACTGCTCTGGGTCGTTGCTGCTCCACGTCACCAGGTACATTACCCGACAATAGCATTGCACCTTTTCCTTTGAAGCTTGCCACACCGAGTTGGGACAAGTCTCGCAAACCGTTACGCCTTGAGGGCGGCGGCTCTCGTCCAACGCTTCCAAGGTTGGGCTTGCGTTGAAGTTCTGAGGATGCCCGCTCATTCCCTCGTCTATTGCTGTCGTATCGGGTAACGGTTCGTCTAGGCTCATCATGGCCTCTTCCAATAACTCCTCGTCCGTCTTTTCGTGTGTTGTCATGATTACGTTCCTCTAGCTGCTGCCGGTATTGCTCTGCATCACCGGTGAATTGAATATCGAGTCGAGACTTGATGGCCATGTTAACGACGCGACGCTTAAACGCGTCTGTACCATCAACAGTAATGACGTTGCCATAACGCGCTTGCGCCAACGTAAGAGCGTTAATTAGGTTGGCTGTGGTGACTTTAGATGGCAACACTATCGCGTTAGCGACTTCCCTCACCCCTGAGCGCTTATCAATCACACTGCCTTTTTTGGTGATACTATCGGCGCCAGCCAATACCGTGCTATTAGGCGTTAAGCCGGCGCGGCCAGATAATCGGTTGCTTTGCTGATAGCGGTGAGGCTGCCGAGCTTGCAGGGCCCGAAGCGCTTCACTATCGCCTTGTTGCGCTTGCTGCTTTAACCAGTCCGCCCAAGTTAATTGTCGACTCTCTTTGTAGACCTGCTTTTTAGCCATAGCAGCGGTTTGCTGGATTTTTTGCTGCTGTCGCTTCACAGAGTCAAAATGATGCTTATACAAGAGCTTGCGAGTAATGACGTTGGTTTCTTGGCTAATAGCAAATCGTTTGAGCTTGCTAGCTAACCCCAGCGCGGTTAATTTACGGCTTTTATCTGTTACCACCAAAGCCAATGCCTGGCTAACGGCCTGTTCACTCTGTGATGCTTGCTGCTGATAGCAGCGATAGAGCGTGGTGGTGTCAACTTTCAATTCAATAGGTTGTTTACGATAACGCCGATTATCTTCAGGAGTGCTTTGCGCCTTCTGACCATCGGTTTTAGCAGGGACAAACTCACCTAAGCGCTTTTCAAGCGCTGGCTTTGATAGCTCACGACTAACAGAGCTAGCCTTGATGCTCACATCAATATCTGAGGTAATGACCAGCCCATTCGCTCGCTCTTGCAAACGCAAGCCATGCTCATGCAACACCTGATGAACCTCATTCCAGGATTGCGCTTGCTTTAATGCTTCACCGCACTGCTCGCGTGTCCAACTGATTAAACTTTTCTGGCCGCTGTGAGCTTCCATATCATTGGCACGAGATTGGCCGCTACGCGCATGAGAAATATGGTTATCCTTCTCAAGTCCATATTTATCCTCTAGCCGGTCACAAGTCTCACCCAACACCCGATAATCACCAAACGGCTCAACCATAGTGAGCTTTTTGGGATGAATTTTATTGATAGCAACATGAATATGCAGGTTATCAGTGTCACGATGAACAGCACTTATTCGTTGGTGCTCACCAAAACCAATCGCCTCACACAGCTCCGCTTCTATCTTTGAAAGCGTGTCATCATCAAGGGTTTCACCCTCTCTAAAACTCACCAATAAGTGATAAGTCTTATCTCCCTTGGCCCGCGTGTTTTGCTGCTGCGTAGCCAATACTTCAGCAATCGCCGCATCAACACCTGCCGCATGGCAATGGGTCGAGCGCACTAAGCTAACCCGGTGCTCTTTGCCCTGTTCATCACTGATGTAATCAACCAAACGATGAAAGCTACTTTTCGCAGAGCCCTTCTTGGCAACGTGTTTCGCTATCACAGCGATTTTCTCGGGCGCATGACGTTAGACATGATTTGCGATAACGACTCTTGGTTGGCTTCTATCTTTTCCAGCAAATGCACCACAGTGCTTCGCTTAAATGCCGCCGTTCTGGCGTCATCGGTTAACCACAATTTTAGCAAGCCACCCATGCGCCCCAGGTCTCCATTTATCCGCGCCATTTCACGAACTTGCTCAGCATCTACCACACCGGAAACTTCATAACCTTGACCCACCGCCAACAGAAAAGCAGAGGCACTTTTGCCAGTTCGTGCCGCATTGTTTTCTATCCTGGCCTTTTCTTCTGGCAGGCAGTAGACCGTAATTCTCGGGCTTATTTTTCGAGTCGTTGCCTTACTTGCTTCAGTCATTTCATTCCTTGTTTTTCATTGACGGTAGTCAATAGCCTCGCAGAGCAGGAGACGTTGAGCACGCAGTGCGAATAAGGCCAAAGTGAAGAACATTGTAACCGCTTGCGTGTACATGTACTTCACCTATCCTGCCTGTAATTAACGTTTTATCCAATGTTGGTTTGTATTGCTCGGAATCTTAGCCGACTTTAGTTTGAATTTAAATCAAATTTGGTTTTGTTTTGTATTTGCTATAGCATGATTTGAGTTTTGGGTTACTGCTGTTTAATTAGACTTGAGTTGAATTTGATAATGAATGACATGCTTTATAAGGAATTAATACAAAACAATGTACAACCTCGTAATTTACTCCCAGAGTTTTTAGCCCTGAAAGACGAAATCATCTATGCAATGAGCAGAGGTTTTTCAAGAAAAGACATTTGGAAAAGACTCAACGCCACAGATAGGTTTAGGGGTTGCTACCTGACGTTTTGCAACTATGTAACTAGACATATTGTTGCAACAAGTGAACAGAGTCGATCCATTACATCGACAGGAACTACAGCGGCAGAAGTGATAGTTGCGAAATCTCTACCGACGAAGACCATACCAATCAAACCCAATAATAAACCTACAACCACAGGTTTTGATTGGTCGCCTAATTACAATGAAGACGATCTGTTTTAGCTGAAGCCTTAATCTTAAAGCTCTGTTAGTTGCTCGTGAATGGCATAAACCTTGTTAAGAGTTTCTAAGCAACTATGAAAGTTCTGCTGTTTGACGTCGCAGAGCTCATAAGCCATCGTTGTAGAATAGCCTTTGACCAAATGCATTTTTAAGGCATCAATTTTATTCACACTAACAATGCGGGTGAGAGCTAAAAGAAGCTCTATCTTAGCTTCAGACTCTCGACCTTGTATCAATCTCGACACGAAACCAACATTACTTAACTAATGTGACTTGATGGTGCCAAGCAAAGAGCAATTAGCACAAAGTAAAACATTAGCCTTTGTTCTCATATAACCCCACCGCATCTTATCCATAAGTCATCGGGGAGGGTTAACGGCGAAATGACTAATAGTGGACGGCGTAGCCACCCAGCCTTTGGCTTTTTAGTTTGGCGTTTGTTGTTGCTCGATGTATTGCCGAATCATAGCAAGTGGCGCACAGCCACAACTCCCAGCAAAGTAACTGGGCGACCAGTGTGCTATCAACACAATGGCAAATGACCCAGTGTTGATTACCCCCCTAAAAGGTGTACAATGTACACATCAAGAGTGGCGTAAGGATTTTAATTAGTGAGCCATGCTATTGAGTTTGTCGAAACCTCGATCTTTACAAAACAGATCAAGGAACTTGCAACAGACGACGAATTAAAGGATTTGCAAGCAGAGCTTATTGCTCAGCCTGATAAAGGCGATATTATCAAAGGTACAGGTGGCCTACGAAAGGTGAGAATGGCTGTAGGCAACAAAGGAAAGAGTGGCAGTATACGAGTGCTCTATGTCCTTGCTCTGGCCGATAAAATTTACCTAGTTTTCGCTTATCCAAAAGCAGTTAAAGATAGCCTAACCGCGGAAGAAAAGGTCAAATTAAAACTAATCGTTCAATCACTTAAAGGAGAGAGCAAATGAGTATATTTAACGAACTTCAAACCTCCCTTGAAGAAGCGGTAGAAATTCACCATGGTCTCAAAAAGCCCGCTCGAGTAACTCGTTATGAAGTTGCCGACGTTAAGTCAATCCGTGAAGAACTGCTTAAAGTGACGCAGGCCGAATTTGCTGCCACGATGGGTGTCAGTGTTGACACTGTTAAAAGTTGGGAAGGTAAGCGCCGCAACCCGGCAGGATTAGCAGCTAAAGTGCTTGCTACTATTCAGCAAGATCCAAAAATCTACGCAGTCCTTGCCGCTCACTAAAATTATCCAAAGGCCCTTCTTGGACCTTTGGATTTTCCCCATCTGAATCAGACTTGTCTAGTCTGATTCGCGTCCTGAAGATGATCATTTTTAATGAAATTTTGGCTAACCAATTTTTCCCCATTTCCGAGTTAGTAAAGTGATATCTAGCTAACCTCAACATTAGTACATTGAGCCAATTTTAGTAATACGACAGAGTACCTACAGTTTTCAGGCCGTACCAGTATGGGGCTGACTCAAAAAAAATTAACGGCAAACAATGAAAAACTAGTGAATAAAATAATGAGTAATACGAGCATAGTTACAAATGTCATCACTAAAAACCTTCATCCATGAACATAGACACACAAAACCACAGCGTCGCTGTTGCAACCACCCTACATTACACCCAAAATACCCACAAAGGAATAGGGCGCGAAGGACTGAATTTCCTTCAGAACTAATACGATAATTGATGATTGTATTTTCGACTACGCAGGCATTATTCGAGTTATCTGTCGATGTGTGTACAGTATTGCTTATTGATCGACAGATACAACATTATTGGCAATTTTCGCTGAAATTAAGAACCGCTCAACCGCTTCAAATAACAACCCTTGTGAATAGGGATACCATGCTTCATTAGCAATCCCCTCAAGCCCGAGTCCACAGAAATGAAAAAAATTCATTTTGGTTAAGACAATAATTGCTTTGCGTTAGGGATTGGCAAGCAGGAGTGATTAGCCGCTGCTGCAACTTGTTGCGCTTTGCACCGGCTAATTATTATCGCGAGGCGCGAAGCGCAAAGCCCGCCCAAAGGGAACGCCCAGTTCGAGCAATGATGATGGCCATGATTCTATTCATTGAAATTGCAGATCTGCAATTTCAATGACCGATGAAATGACTAACGGCTTTCACGGATTAGGAGAAAAATCCGGCTCACAGCTTTGAAAAAGTTACGTTTTCAAATCAGTGAGCGACGAACGGGCGGCGAAGCGGCTGCTTTAACTCGCTTTGGCCGCTACTTTTAAATATGAATGGTTTGCTGAATACTGATCTGAATACTGGCACCACAAGCAGAAGCATAGCGATCTAAAGTACCAAGGCTCGCTTTATCTGCACGATTTTCAAGCTTTGAGACTGTGGCAGGGGTAACGCCCATTTTTGCCGCGACTTGGGCGCTATTCATCCCAGCAGACTTACGCATCTGAGCCAAAAGCGCCTTTAATTCATCTTTGCGTTGTTCAGCCAGGTATGCTTCGAGCACTTCGGGATCTCTGAATGCTTTAGCTTTCAGCTCAGCGAATGAAACACCTTTTACTTTAATGCTCATAATAATTGCTCCAATCTGGATAACGCCAGCCCAATCTCTGACGAGGGCGTTTTAGCGGTTTTCTTAACAAATGTCCGTAAAATATAGATTTTTTTGCCTTTACTAAATGCAAAAAAGGTACGGCTAATATCTTTTCCCCCAGCCCTCAACTCAAACAATCCATCCCGAATAGGTTTAGTGTCTGGATAGCGGAGTTGATGCCCTTCAGCTTCGAGCTTTGTTAAACCGTGTAACACCTTAGCTTTCATGGCACCTTTTAATGCCAAGATTTCAGCTTCGGCCTCTGGATGAAAAATCAGTTCAAACATTTAAAACTCCCTGTTGATGTAAATATTATAACACCAACAAGAGTTAGCCTATAGTAAAACATTAGCCTATAGGCTAATGTTTTACTATAACAAAATCACACTCGCAAAGTATCAAAAATCACTGTGCCATTATTGTATTGTGTTTTACCCGTTTTTTCGTCAACGCAAAATCCACCACCATTATGAGTAATATAAAATTTCTGAGTCCTCGACAACTCCGATGACACAACCAAAAACGCTGGCAGTTTTTCAGGTATATATAGAGTACCGTTAAGGTAAGCGGTTAATAAACCAGTGACGTGTTATTCCACGTCACTCAGATCCACATTCCATGGCATAAGATCCGAGATATCATCGGCCAGTGAACGTTTTGGCAACTCGGTGAACAGATGCCGGAAGTAATAGTAGGGGTTGATATCATTCGCCCGACACGTCATTACCAAGCTATATAAATTCGCACTGGCTTTTGCCCCGCCCACTGAAGTCGAGAACATCCAGTTCTTTCTGCCCGTAGTGAACGGCCTGATATCACGCTCCGTCACATTGTTGTCGATGCTGATGTGGCCATCCTCTAAGTAGGTCTGCAATTTAGGCCACTGATTGATGGCGTAAGTGATGGCCTTGCCTAAGGCCCCTTTAGGTAATACCTGCTGGCTATCCAGCCACTGTTTAAAGTCATTTAGAATTGGCAGGCTTTCTTGCATCCTCAGTTGTTGGCGCGCGTCGGCTGATAAGTTCTTCGCTTTGTGCTCTACGGCGTACAGTTTGCCTATGAAGCTCAGGGCTTTTTCTGGTTTACCTGCTTTCTTGCTTGGTGAGGCTTTTTGGGCATCAATAAATTTGCGCCGAACATGCGCCATACAAGCGGCTTGGGTGACACCTTCGAGGGTATCGTAGGCGCTGTAGCCATCTGACAGCAAATAACCCTGGTAATCGCCGAGAAAATCGCGCGCACAGGCACCAGCGCGGCTTGGATGGTAGTCGTAAATTACCACCGGATTGTCAGTAAATTCACCACTGCGATACACCCACATATAGGATTTCGATGGTGCTTGTCGGTCTTGTTCCCTCAGCACTTGTACTGTGGTTTCATCGGCGCAGATGAGCCTTTCGGTTAACAACTGTGCTTTCATCGCATCGATGATGATTTGCACGTTACTGCCGAGCTGCACACACCAGTTAGCTAAGGTGGCGCGGCTGATATCGATGCCAGAGCGGTTCAAAATATCCACCTGACGGTACAGCGGTAGCGCATCCACATACTTAGCGGTGACCACCGCGGCGAAAGCTTCTGGGCTGCCAAGGCTTTTGGGGATCATGCTCGCGGGTTTGGGGGCTGTGATAACTTTGCTGGTTTCCGCGGTCTGCTCACACTGACGGCAAGCATACTTAGTACGCTCATGGCGAATGACACTCACTCGTTGCGGCAAGATTTTCAGCGTTTCACTGACTTCTTTGCCGCACTCGTGTAAGGGCGCATCACAACAGTCACAATACGGGGCATTTAAGGTGTGGCGTTGGACTTCACGATCAAGGTTGGCAGGCAGTGGCTTTCGACCTGTTTTAGCGCGCTCGGCAGCGGGCTTAGGCAAGGCATTCTGCTGCTCAGCTTCGTTGAAGGTCCCTTTGGCGATTTTTTCACTTTGCGCCGCAAAGCGTTTGGATTTGCTGAGGTTGAGTTGTTCAACCAGTAATTGAACTTGTGTTTTCAGGGCGGCGACTTCTTCCTCTTTAGCTTGCAACAACACCTCTTTAGCTTGCAGCAACGCATCTTTAGCCTGCAGTAGGGCTTTGAGTTGTGCGATATCATTGGGGAAGTCGGTCATTGGCCATCATCTTACTGTGTTGAATGGCGCCCAGTGTGACGGTTAAAAAGGATCGTTCAAGCGCAAATGAGCGTTCAGTGTCATGCGTCACACTTCCAGACCATTGAGGGGCTGATGGGCTTTACTGTTCTCCAGTGATAGGCCTGAGAGCAGCCAGTGAAGCTGAGGTTTGCTGATGGTGATGACGCCTTGGGGATTAGGACGTGGCCACTTGAAGGTGCCTTTTTCCAAACGACGATAGTAAAGCCAAAAGCCATTAGTATCCCAGAACAGTATTTTGAGCTTATCACGCCCACGATTACAAAAGATAAACCAGGCTTCGCTGAACGGATCCATCTCCAATTGCTCGGCGACAATGAGCGCTAGGCCGTCGATGGACTTGCGCATATCGGTCACGCCAGAAACTAGAAAGACCTTGCCGGAAGGTGTCATTGCAACGCATCCACCCAGCGCTTGATTTGAGTTGTGTTCAGCGCAGCGGGCAACTCAGCCCTAATACCATTAGTAAAAAAGAGCACCACTGACTCGGAGGATGAGTGAGATTGCTCGTTGAAAACGATAGGCTGTAAGGTTTGTACGGTATCGGTTGAATGCAACCGCTTAGACCAATAAAAGAAGGTCTGATAACTAATGCCGTTGGCTTGGCAAAACTGCTTAATGGATAACTGACTTTGCTGTTGTTGCTCAATGACTGCTGCCCAATGAGCGCGCTTTTGTGCTTGGTTCATAGCACCTCCGATGAAAAAGGTACTATGTCAGAACGTTAGAATTATTAGTATGTGGGGTTTATTAACCGCTTACCCGTTAAGAACAAAATCATCTGGCCAATGACCATCCAAATATAAATCCATTAAGGTCTCGTTAATTTGTGATAGATCACCATAACATTCACCAGCAGTAGTGATATTCACCTGCTCACCAACGACCTGAATAATCGCCTCAACACCGTTAGAAGGGCAACTTAACGCTTCACCGACAAAATCTAAATCATCGGCAATAAACACATAATGACAGCCATTCATAACAAATTTAACGTATAAATAATTGTCCTTTAAATCTTCTACAACAAAACCAGCTTGGCCTTGATGCACACCTGAGTTAACAACGACAAATGCATTCTGGTATGCTGGTTCTTCATCTTGAAGATAGCAATCTGCTCCAAGATTAAGGCTGCGACAAAGTGCATGTTCAGCCTCCATAAGCCCTAAGTTACACAAATCATCGACAATCCTGTTTTTGCTATCAACGATTCTATATCGTTGCAAGGCTTTCAATATATCGAGCTTGGGAGAGCCTGCTTGAGTCTTGAGACTAACTGTTGATTGACTGGTATTAGTGTGAGTTGCTTGTGCTGGGAGTGAGTTAGTCATGGCTTGTTTTCCTGTGTGTTTGAATATCGATCTCGTCTTCGCCTGACTTCCTGATCTCACTCCATCGTTCTGATTTTCAAGGGCGCGAAGCGGCGCAGCTTCCCTTGAAAATCAGGTTGTGGCGTGAGACAGATTAGAAGTCAAAGCAGGGCGTGATTGGTATTCGCTTTGCACAGGAAAGCCATGACTTGCGAAGGACAAGCGCGAGCTTACTCACACTTAACCAGGCAAGGGGCTGTTAGTGCTTTAGTCTTTGGCTTTTGCGTTAGGGATTGGCAAGCAGGAATGATTAGTCTGTGCTGCAACTTGTTGCGCTTTGCACCGGCTAATTATTATCGCGGGGCGCGAAGCGCAAAGCCCGCCCGAAGGGAACGCCCAGCTCAATCTATTTTGACGGATTTAGTGACAGCCCCAACTCATAACCTTGAAAAAGTTACGTTATCAAAAGGAGATAGGGTATACACGATGCACCAGAGAACAACGAGAGGGCGGCGAAGCCGCTGCGTTAACACGCTTTGGCCGAAACTGACGGGAGAGTAGAAACAAAAACAGCCCTAAAAAGGGCTGTATTAAATGCGAAACCAATAATTATTGCGGTGGCAATCTATCTACAAGAAAGGCCGTAGCTGCCGCCACGGTAACGATCATTGTAAACGCAGTCGCAAGCATCCAATTTTTCAGGGAATCAATTTTACTATCAGTTCGAGTGGCAACGCGCTCAATTTTGGCATCTAACTCACCAGCAACGCGCTCAATTTTGGCATCTAACTCACCAGCGACGCGCTCAATTTTGGCACCAAGCTCACTAGCAACCCGATCAATCTTAGCATCCAACTCACCAGCAACACGCTCAACCTTAGTGTCTAAACGCTCAATTTTAGTATCCAGCTCACGCCTTACGTTGTCTAACTGCTCTTGCGTAGCAGCATGACCAACGATATTAATCAGTTGTTCTGCTGTGAGTGTAATTTGATTAGTTTGATTTGCGTTCATTTTATCACCTGTCAGTATTAAAGTTATTGTATTGTGTTTACATGAATTTGTCGTTTAAATTTTCAGGCGCCCTGTCAACGCCTGTTCACTCGGTTAAATTTCTGAACTTCCGACCCACATTTCACCTAGAAACACGTCCCAGCAATGCGGACTAAATTCGTAACAGTCTATTGCTTTCAACGCTTCAATCGTCCATCCACAAGCAGGGGCGCTGAAAACTTTCATTACCTCACCGTCACGCTTAATGATGAAATCAGCGTGTGTACAAATCTGTCTCGTTAACGGACTCAGCTCGTAGCACAAGGCCATGATTTACAAAGCTTGCCGACATATCGAGCTTGGGAGAGCCTGCTTGTGTCTTGAGGCTAACAGTAGATTGACTGGTATTAGTGTGAGTTGCTTGTGCTGGGAGTGAGTTAGTCATGGCTTGTTTTCCTGTGTGGTTGAATATCGATCTCGTCTTCGCCTGACTTCCTGATCTCACTCCATCGTTCTGATTTTCAAGGGCGCGAAGCGGCGCAGCTTCCCTTGAAAATCAGGTTGTGGCGTGAGACAGATTAGAAGTCAAAGTGGGGGCGTGATTGGTATTCGCTTTGCACAGGAAAGCCATGACTGGCGAAGGACAAGCGCGAGCTTACTCACACTTAACCAGGCAAGGGGCTGTTAGTGCTTTAGTCTTTGGCTTTTGCGTTAGGGATTGGCAAGCAGGAATGATTAGCCTGTGCTTGCAACTTGTTGCGCTTTGCACCGGCTAATTATTATCGCGGGGCGCGAAGCGCAAAGCCCGCCCGAAGGGAACGCCCCGTTCAAGCCTCGATGACGGATTGAGTAACAGCCCCAACTCACAATCTTGAAAAAGTTACGTTATCAAAAGGGGATAGGATATACACGATGCACCAGTGAGCAATCAGAGGGCGGCGCAGCCGCTGCTTGTCATCACCATGAAGGGATCACCGTAAGACGCCTAACGCTTAAATATTGCGATAATTCAAAAAAGCAGGCATGTTACCAGCGAAATTTTTATTAACTGGATATAAAGCAATGACAAAGACAGAACTTGTAGCAAAAATCGCTGCCAACAGTGACATCACTAAGAAAGAAGCTGATGCTGCATTAAAAACCCTTATCGCAACGATTACTGAAACCCTAAAGACTGATGAAGAAGTAGCGCTCGTTGGCTTTGGCACCTTTAAATCAACCATGCGCGCCGAGCGTGTAGGACGTAATCCTCAAACAGGTGAACCTATGACCTTTGCAGCCAAACGCTCGCCTAGCTTCAAGGCTGGTAAAACGCTGAAAGAAGCCATGAATGCTTAATATCACAAGAAAAGCGTCTCTAATGACGCTCTTCTTCTCTTAGCTACACGCATTTTTGTGCTTAGCATAGTGTTATTTGCCGTTAATTAACGTGATAAGCAAACAAGTATAATCTCAAGGCTTACTCGCTAACACCGCTGTGCGCTTGAAATTTAGCGCTAACTTTTTATACTCCCTGACCACGTTTATATTAAAGAAAACCATTTATGACCGATTTCCTTAGAAAGTTAACGAATTTCCGCAAGTTCAAATCCGAAGTCAAAACGTTAACCCTGCCAGAGCTCTACGCCGTTCAAAAACAGTTAACCGCCATCATGGACGCCAGAGAACAAGAACAAGCAGAAGCGGAAATTCATAATGCTGAACGAAACGCTCGCCTCAATGCCATTAAAAAGCAAATGGCTGAATTAGGATTAACCCCAGCAGATCTAGGCACTGTTTCAGTCGCAACAACCAAGAAGCCACGCCAGCGTAGACCGCCGAAATATCAGATTGAAGTGAATGGCGACATGATCACCTGGACAGGCCAAGGCCGCACACCCAAGGTATTTCAACGGGAACTGGATGAAGGTTTTGAATTAAGTGATTTTCTTATCATAGTGTAACCTTATATCGGCCAAGCTAATTGACGTGCTATACCGCGCCCGATTTCGCCCCGCTTTTCACATCTATTTTTAACTATTTCGTTATGATTACCCTGAATTACGGCAATTTTTTTAGCACGTTGGCATTCTTGCATATCCACAGGGAATTGTTTGTCCCAAGCTACCATTAATTGCCGCTGCGATTTACTCATAGAATAATTTGAGTAAGCCTTATCCATATACAAATATGAGCGGGCAATTCGCCCCCTAGAGGCTTCTGGCGGTTGCGCCTTGCGACCTTCAATACGCATATCGCACGAGCCGAAATCGGATTTTTCAGAGGGTAGCAGGGTAAAGTTGTAGTTACTGCGTAGCGCGTTCACCGCGCCAATGGCAGGAAATAGATTGTGCAAATCAGCCTGCATATACCGATACGAGATATTCATTTTTTCAGCGCATTTACGGCCTTTAAACGACTTTCCCTTACTATCAACACACTGGGCATGGCCATCACGCCATTCACTAAAGGCTTTGCCAAAATTTTCGGCGGGTACCACGTGTTCCCACTCAATTTTTTTAGCTCTAGCAACATGCGTAGAAGTAGCAAATCCAGCAGGTGCTATAACATTACCTTTTGCATCAAACGCGGCTCCCTGATGGATCCCCTCATAAATCGGCCATAGCATAGCCATATTTGAGTAACTGATTGGCGAATAATACCCACGCCGCCAGCAATTCTTTCTCCGTGATTTGATAATCAGGCCGCCTGAGTACCTCCAATCCCAAGCGAATCGTTGAGAATACCGTTCGATGCCCAATGGTATTGGCCTGAAAATGCTTATCCCAGCCCTGTTGCTGTGCATGTAAACCAACTAGCCACAACAGGCATTGAACCATTAACGCAATCAGTAGGATGATGTCGAATCGCTCTGGACTGTTGGTACGACTTTGGCGTAAGCCAAAGCCGTATGCCGGGCTTTTGAGGTCACGAAAGGTTTCTTCAATTTGCATACGTTTGGCGTACAGGTTTACCAGCTGTTTTGGGCTCCGAGATCCTGGTGGTAAGTTGCTGGCTAACACCCAAGGTTCTCTCGCCGCTGTTGAGTACGTTTTTGCTGATGGATGGTGGCAATTCGTCCTGGTTGAACGCTGATTTGTACGGCCCTTAGGTTTGCTACGATACAGCGTGAGATGGCAATTGATAGGGTTAGTTTTGGTCAAGGTCTTACAACCCAGGCTCTTCGCTTGACCGTTGGCCAAATCATGTGTACTGCGCACTGCACGCCAATTTTCGGCACCAATATCTGCAAATTGAACTGTACCGCGAATACGGCTTAGCCAAAACCAACCATGTGCCTCAACCTCTTTGTACCAAGGCACTTTGAACCCCGCGTCAGTCACGATGAGAGGGGTAACATGCAAAGGTAAAATCTTGGCTAAGTCCGCTAAAAAACCGTTGTGGGCGGCCTTAGAGCATTGTTCTGATAGGGGATAGGATTTCTCATATAGGGTAATAGAGCGGCCATTGAAGGCTATTGAGGCGCGCAGGGCCATGATGCGTTTATGCTCTCGGATATCTGACCAATCGACGAGCACAATCGGCATAGGGTTACCAGAACAGATAAGGCTGGCATGCCATTGGTAGACCGCTAACCGCTCTTGATGCAGATGCGTGTTGCCGAGCAAACGATCAATGCGCTTGATGTTGTGCTTGGTTCGGGCCGTGGTTGGTAAATTTCGACCTAACTCGGTCAAGGTCAGCGTCTTGCATTCAATCAGTGCCTTAGAGGCCAGCATCAAACTGTTTAATCGTTTTAGGTGAAGTTCTGGGCAGAATTGGTGTAACGAATGTTGTAGGATATTGGCTTCGCGCATCTTGTTGTCCAAGTGTAGTTTTTGGCGAAACCATTTGATCATGCAACAAGATGCGCTTCCACCCTAATTTGATGATTTATTTGTAAATTATCAGGGGATTCCTCAGTGTCAAGTGTCAAGTGTCAAGTGATGCGTTTCACGCAATTGATGCACAATATCAGCAACATTATTTTTTTTTGTTTGGATAGGTAGTTTTAATAACTCTATAATATTATTACTATTAATTATGCCACAAAGTTCGTTGTTATCAATAACCAACAAAACGCGACTTGATAAGGTATTTAATGTTAGTAGTACATCTTCGATGGTAGATGTTATTAATTCTTTTTTTGTTATAGCAAAGAGATTTTCTCTACACAACATAACATCGCCCACTGTAAGTGATAATGGTGTCACGGTTTTATTAAGCATCCTCAAAATTCGTTCTGGAGCCAGCTCAGCATAGCTAACAACGCCTTCCCAATGACCTAATGAGTTAGTAACGAGAAATTCGATGCCAAAAGCTGTTATCAAATATTTTCTTGCATCTGCAATAGACATTTCTTTAGGCAAAGAGCAAAGATGGTGATTATCAATTTTCTGCATAATTGCTATTGCAGACGATTCTAGATTTAAATTTTGATGTCCAATAGTAAGTTCTAATGAACTACTATCAAAGTATCTTAACATTTTCATAAAAGACTCTCCGTGTGCAACTGAAATGCTTTAAGTTGTACTCAATATATAAGGCGCGGGTATACAACTAAGGGGCTACGAAACATCAACATTCCATCGAAATTGGCAGCCTTACCTCGCTTAATGAAACATACCAACATTTTAAGATAAAATTAACTTTATTTTACTTAATTGTGGAGCGAAATCGTTTTTTTTCAAGTTGGTTACCACTCTTTACTTAAATATTCAGTTGCATTTCTAACGCCTTCTATTAATGCTTTATCTGGGTTTAGTGATCTGATCCAATACTTTTGGACACCACGCTAAGTGAGTAAAATGACTTAACGAGGTGAATATGACAATCAAAAAACCCCGCAAGACCCACACTGCTGAATTTAAAACTGAAGCCCTGAAACTAGCCGAACGTGTCGGTGTTGCTGAAGCTGCTAGGCAGCTCAAAATCTACGGATCACAACTTTATAACTGGCGCTCTGCCATTGAGAAGAAATCGACAACTAGCCAGCGCGAAGCCGAGCTTGCTGCTGAAGTTGCCAAGTTAAAACGCCTGTTAGCCGACCAAGCTCGGTGTTTTTCAAGATAGTTGTCGCTCTTTGCTTAAATATTAAGCTGCATTTATTACGCCTTCTATTGGTGCTTTATCTGGGTTTAGGGTCACGGCTCCAACCGCCTCACAATTTCTCACGTCTTTAGACCAGCGCGTCGGTCTTCTTGCCTTTGCCGCTTCAAGCACTTCCTTACGCTTGGCTAAAATCGCGTTATCTAGCTGAGCATGACGTTGTCCTGGTGAGACAAAATTGAATTACACACACTTAATATCTGTTGTCGCTCATGTGCTTCGAGTTTATTTGTCGGTTCTGGTCGAGCCGCTATTGGTCTTAAATCGGCTTGCACTTGGCCTGCTCGATACCAACGTCGATAAGTGCGTTTACTGAGTCCAGTTTCAGCACAAGCCTTGTAAAGGCGAGCACCATTGATATACGCCTCTTGAATTAAGGCAATCAATTCTATGCGCTCAGGCAAGGGAGTTAGCTCTCCTCGCTGTCGTCCCCCCAGAGCGCATTGAGCTTTTTTCTGAGCACCAGTAACGCAGCAGCTTCAGCCAGCGCTTTCTCCTTGTAGCGCAATTCTCGTTGCAATGATTTGATTTCGGCTCTGTCAGCCTTGGCCTGCTGTTTAATGGTTTTGGTTTGTACTTCTGAGGTTTGAAAACCAGCTAAACAATCCTGTTTCCACTGCTGTACTTGTTCGCGAAACAAGCCTTTTTCACGGCAATACTGACTTAACTCGGCTTCCGATAGCGGGGCTGTTTCAATGAGTACCGCAAACTTAGCTTCAGCTGACCAGTCATCAGTTGTTAATGTTTTACCTGGCACGGGGCGACCTTCTTTTCTGGCAATATCCCGCCAATGATACAAGGTTTGCACCGCAATGCCTTCTTCCCGAGCAACCTCTGCGACCGTTAAATTGTGAGGCGGTAATAATTTTTTAAGGATCGCCTCTTTACGTTCTGGTGAATACCGAGCCATATCGTTCTCTTTTGCCGCACCCTGTCTTTAAAAATAATGATTATTTAAGGGTGACAACAATCCTGACACAGGGGGGAGGCTTCTATTCGTTGGGGCTTTTACACGCCTGGCAACAGGCTCAACCTAACAGCCACTGGCTGCTGCCGTTGAAGAAAGGCACACAATATGAAGTGGTCCGCTCTTTAGGAAAACACGACCAATTGGTGCAGTTAACCACCACACCTCAAGCCAGAAAGAAGTGGCCTATACTGCCTATCCTGACACAGGGGGAGCTTTAGGCGAAACTGGTGCTGGTGTTCGAGCATAAATTCGAATCGTTCTACTTTTGATTCTTCGCGAAGTAGGTGGCTGCCTTTTTTAGGATGGCTAAATCCTCAGCTTGGTCGGCTAGCAGGCGTTTTAACTTGGCAACTTCAGCAGCAAGCTCGGCTTCGCGCTGGCTAGTTGTCGATTTCTTCTCAATGGCAGAGCGCCAGTTATAAAGTTGTGATTCGTAGATTTTGAGCTGCCTGGCAGCTTCAGCAACACCGACACGTTCGGCTAGTTTCAGGGCTTCAGCTTTAAATTCAGCAGTGTGGGTCTTGCGGGGCTTTTTGATTGTCATATTCACCTCGTTAAGTCATTTTACTCACTTAACGTGGTGTCAAAAAGTATTGGATCAGATCAGTTTAATCCCGCCCTGCTATTTTCGACTTGATAATAAGTTATTATTTTTATAAATTTTATCATGATACATCAACTTGTCGGCTTCTTTCAGCATGTCCTCAATTGATTTGTGTTTTAGAGGTTCATAATTGACAACCCCAGAAGAAAACTCTATGCAATAAGGCAAACAATCTAAATGACTACGTAGTTTTAGTGATGAGGTCAATCGTTTTATTAATGCTTTAATCTGTTCAATATTTGCATTTATTAACAACGCTACAAATTCATCGCCACCAAATCTAGCACAAACATCAGAAGTCCTGAATGACTTTTTCATTTCATCAGCAAAAATTTTTAGAGCTCTATCACCTTCAGCATGCCCATATTTATCATTAATTTCTTTAAATTTGTCTAGATCAAAAAAAATGATTGTTGCTGAAAGTGATTCCCTAGAGAAAATACCTAAACAATGTCGTGTTAACATAAAAAAGCCTCGACGATTTGATATTTTCGTCAATTCATCAGACATGGTGAGCTGAATTGACATCATTTCACGCTCTATCATATCAGCCAGATTAACTAGCATAGCAATATCTTCACTATTAAAATCTCTAGGGACTATATCAATTATACAAACAGTACCTAAAATTTGTCCGCTTAAAGTTCTTAGAGGTTGACCAGCATAAAATCTAATATACGGCTCACCAACAACCAAAGGATTATTAATAAATCTATCATCTTTCATTGTATCTTTAACTATGAAAGTATCTTCTTTCAGAATAGCATGACTACAGAAAGAAATTCTTCGTTCTGTTTCATTAACATCTAAACCTAATTTAGACTTAAACCACTGTCGATTTTCATCTACGAAAGAAACAAGGGCAATTGGAACATCAAATAAACGTTTAGCCATGCGAGTAACACAATCAAATCGTTCTTCAGGAGGAGTGTCAAGAATAGATAAATCATGTAATTGTTTTAAACGAATTTTCTCATTTATAGGTTTTTTAGATGATTTCATATCACGCTCCAATTGATATTACTCCTTCTATATCATATGTAGTATAAACGATAGTTTCTATGTAATCTACCAACGCTGTTGGTTTAATGTTATACATTAAAGACTCTGTTGTAATCTTTGATGTACTTCACTGCCAGCGAGAAACGTTTCAATGATAAGGCCTGATACTTGTAGACACTTAAGTTAGGCTGCAGAGTTAACAAAGTATTTAAGGTTTCAAAATACTTTTTCTAATCTGATAGAAATGAGCCTGTGAATCTGTCTGCCCCAGACTGATTCACGCCAGGCACAACCGCGCCCGATTTCGCCCCGCTTTTTCCTTCCAGCGGGGCTTTTTTTGCCTTACCATGAATCAAATCTCAAGAGAACTGATTCGCGCCTCATTTAAAGACGCTTTTCTACTGTTGAATCTAGAGTTTATTGCGCGACAATTACCCTGACCAGTTCAGGATCAACACATCATATTCTTGCACTTGATCATCTATTTTGGTTCTATGCTGAACCCCTAGAAATTCCATCAAGGCTTATAATCCAACACTTTTTTGTACAGCCCTTTTGATAAATTCATTCGTGCTAGTCGATGCTTGAAATGCAGCGATAGACGCAGCTAAATGTAAGTCATGTCCTAACCTAACATTAAGCGATCCCTTACAAGGCTTTTCTGGTTGAATGTCTTGTTGTGCGCAATCAACAAGATAGGCGTTAATTGCCTCTTGAAATGCTTGCTCTAACCCTTTGGCTGTTTCAGCCTCATAGTTGATCAACGGTGAAATGAATAATACTTGCCCAAACAGAATATTATCGCCAGGGCAAATTTCTACAGAGCCGTGATACCCCTTATATGTCATTGAATTTTGCATCATAGTTTCCCCCATTCGGTTAATTTGTCTCTGACTTGGCGTAATGCGTAAGCCTTTAATTCATTTCTAGGGTGCGGTTTATGCAGGTTAATTAACTCTTTCGGAATGCCATTATCAAACTTAACCCTTGAACCATCGCCTTCTACTTGTTGATAACCTAGCATTTTTAACGCACCAGCTAATTCATGCCAAGTTAGTGTTTTGGACGACTTGAGTTTTGCTAATAATTTATCCGTTTTCGTCATGATACCTCCTGCTATATAGGAGGTCATTATACCAAACCAACAGAACGCATCGCAACTATATATAGTCGCGCCACATGTGTTCTGCCATACCGAATAGTTTCAGCAGTTTTATTATTTTGAGCCGTTGAGGGCTATTTTCTGGCGAACTATCAAAGTGGTGAAATTGACCAATTATTGAGAACTGGTTTTTTGTGTTTTTGGCAGAGGTTTAGTGGTGATTTTGAGGCGTTCGGCACTGATATTGAATGAGTGGCAAAGTCGTTATGCGCACAATATTCATAATGGTAAATCGATCATCAAAAGCGAAAATTTCGCCTTGTCTTGTAAAGACAAAAATAAAAGAACTTATTGAGCGCAGAGCGCAACCCATTAGGCAGCACAAACGCTAACCAGACTGATTGCGGTAAAGCTGGGGGCAGATCTTTTCTGTCCCTAGCTTTTCCACATGAGGGCAATCACAAGACTTGAATTTGAAATTGTAACTTAATCATTTTTCTTAATCGCTGAAACAGTAAACGTCACTTGCTGAGGTTTGTCTTTGAGTGAACGTAAAAACACTGGGGCTGATACAGCGTCATTGTAATTTTTATCTACCAACTCACATTCATCTAGGTGCCGAATGAGAGCTGCTATCACATCGTGATATTTTTCAGGCACTCGCGTAACAACCGTTTTTTCATATTTAGTTTTGCGACCAGCACCAGTACGAGCGCCGCCATGTTTATTTTTAACCTCAGTCATATCCCCCCCTTGATTAAGTTACAAATTCAAGTTAAACATGAAAAAGTTACAAAATCAACTATCTAAGGTGTTCATTCTTTCAAATTGGGCAAAGATGCCTTGCCAGTATTGTTGTTTGTTAATCAAAGATAAAGTCATAAGTACCTCTTAAAGTTTGAGGCTTTTTGGCAAAAGCGCAATGCTATTGGAATGTGGGTTAATTAGGCGCTTACTAATAGGCTACACAATAAATTCTTAGCGCATAAAAAACCCGTCACGAAGACGGGAAAAATTTTACTTTTTGTTGGTGTCATCTTTACGTGTATTACCAATATTGATATCGCCGACAGTGATTTTCACACCACCTGCTGCAACAATAATGGATATAACAAGAATGACCAATTCAAAAATAGACATTGGTATTTTGCTCCAAACAAGGAGCCGTGGTTCCATTTGCTTCTGGTCAACACATGAAACAAGACGCATCAAATTAGGAGATCTGACACATCAACACGACTAAGGTTCATGGACTTGTTCTAAGACCAGATGCTGGGTACCACCCCAGAGAACAAGAGCATAAAGGGCAGAACATAGTCCCACCCTAAGCATTTATACTGTACATAAATGATTAGGGTGCCTTTATCGTGTCCAGCAGATAAACCTAGCAGACGTGATTAATTATATGATTTTTTGGTTCAATAAAGTACAACTTTTTAAAATTTGGACACAAAAAAACCGCCATAGGCGGTTTTTTGTAGCCCTTTAAGGCTAGTAGCTTCTAGAAATTTCGCTGGTACAAAATTTCTCACATGCTGATGTGTCAGATCTCCTGCGGTAACTATATGACAACCTCGTCAATATAGCAATACTGCGTTTTTGTGTTTCAATTGCCTTGTTTTGTGCAATGATTCCATTAATTTGTTCCGTTATTCTATTAGAGTTTGCTCCATTACAACTATCAAGACGTAAAGTCTTAACTGTCTACCCCTCATTCTTACCAACAATAATGCAACAAAAGCCAACCGATGACTTCGTTCGATTAGTACAATATCAGCGGAAATTTTTCATTCTTACATGCTTAATGCATCAATGTAAGCTGTTTAATCACGCGTTCTTGCATCCACATTGGTTTGGTTGCCAACCACTTAATGAGTAAACCAGAGGGCAACAGTGGTATGTCAATTAGACGAACTTTACCGATATCGTTATACTGTATTTGTAACATGAATTTAGATTCCTCATTTCTTAATTCTTGGCACAGGCCAGTAATGATCTGAACCATCATTACTGGCCAATATAAGATCGTATGAAAACAGACAAATTAGATATATAAAACGATGGCTAGCCACCAAAAATATAGCTAGCTATATATCCAAAAACTAGCTAGCTATCACTTTGATATTTCGTCTAACATGTTCGAAAGCCGCACGGAACCGAGACTTTCAATCAGTTTAGCAATAGCAATATCAAATGTTTCCTGATCACTCCTAGAGCCCACTGCCACACCTAATTCGCTTAAAAGTTCATCCATTCCAACACGAATTTTGATGTTTTTTTGAATGACATATGGCGATCGTTTACGTTTTTCGCGGCGCGTGAAGCCCAATGTGGCACTTTGAGCTTCAACTTCCTTCAATTGCCTATCTGTCAAAGGTTCAGCTTTATTACTTGTTGCGGCTAACACTTTTAAAAGCGAAATATCTTCATCACTTTCATCAATGACGATCTTAGTACGTGTGTTATCCATTATTTATTAGCCTCCAACAGCATACGTTTTACATCATTGGCATAAGCTTTAGCATTTATGGCTGCTTTATCTGTTCCAGAGACTACCGCAGGGTTTAAACTGTTTACCGTCCCACCATAGCTACGAACAGCTCTAAATGCTTCGCGATCGATCAAGCTTGAACTAAGAATATGAACACCACTATCAATAAAATCCTGTTTAATCAATTTCAATAATCGAGTTTGTATCGCTGCACTTGTGCGAGTGAGTAAAACACAGCAGGGAATTTTCCGACCCAGCAAGCGACCTTGCTTGCGGATTAATCCGATAGTTCTTGCCGCTTCGGTAGCATCATCTTCAGATCCCTGACATGGAACAATAACCAAATCAGCACGACTAATTGCCTGCGTCACAGCAAAGTTAGCTGAACCTTCAAGATCTACTAAAACAAATTGAGTTAGAGAGGTCGCAGTTTCAATATCATCCAGAACGGTATCTTCGGTTGATTTTTCTATCAGAACCAGATTTGATGGACAGCCATCTTTCTTAGCCCAACCAGCGCTATGTTGATTAGGGTCGGTATCAATCAGAGTAATTTGTATTCCACTATCATATGCTTGACGACACAACTCACCGGCTAATGTAACGCAAGCGGTTGTCTTTCCAGCGCCACCCTTACTTTGTGCAAATGCTATAACTGCCATTATTCAGTTCTCCATATAGCAAAAGATAGCTAGCTATCAGTTATAAGCTAGCAACATTCAAATCAAACTACTAGCTAGCTATCTTAAATCACAATAGCTAGCTATGCAAACAAAAGATAGCTAGCTATATAGAAACACCACTCAAAAAGTATACTATTTGACAGCGATGGATATTATCTATCAAAACTACTATCATAAATGAATTATCAAAACATTTAATGAGAAATGATAATTTATGTCCAGAGTTGGTTATGCCAGGGTAAGCTCCAGAGGTCAAAGCTTAGAGGTGCAACTCAGCAAGTTACACCAAGCTGAGTGCAACAAGATATATCAAGAAAAACGCAGTGGTAGGACAACTGAAC
The DNA here is from genome assembly GCF_006494715.1 of Shewanella sp. SNU WT4. NCBI lineage: Bacteria > Pseudomonadati > Pseudomonadota > Gammaproteobacteria > Alteromonadales > Shewanellaceae > Shewanella > Shewanella sp. SNU WT4. The sequence goes on along the minus strand of NZ_CP041152.1, from coordinate 15,018 downwards.
GGTCGGAATTTCAATCTTGCATGAGTTATTTGCGTGAAGGGGATACCTTGGTGGTAACTCGACTAGATCGCCTTGCTCGCTCAGTTGTTCACTTAGCTCAGATGGCTTCGCGTTTCCAAAATGAAGGTATCGATTTACTCGTTATTGACCAGAATATTGATACCAGCACCTCAACAGGGCGACTCATGTTCAATATGTTGGCTGCGATTGCAGAGTTTGAAAATGACTTACGAACAGAAAGGCAGGCTGAAGGCATAGCAAAAGCCCATGAAAATGGCGTCAAATTTGGTAGACCTGTAAAACTCACAAACATCTTAAAACAAGCAATTTATGATAAAAGAGCTGAAGGGGCGACCATTGGCCAACTTGCCAAGGAGTATCAGCTCGGCGAAGCATCTATTTATCGCGCCATTAATTCTGTGAAGAAGACTATAACATAGCCTTCCGAAACATGTAGATATAGGTATAACTCTTTGAATACAAACCAAACACCACAAAAGGTCTTACATTGAACTCACGTGATTTTGTTGCCATTGAAGATAATGGCTCATTTAAAGCAACGAAAAATAATAATTACTGGATTGTAGAAAAAGGGGCGATGTTAGTGACAGGCACCTTTGAAGGACGTGAGTTACTTGAGTTCACATCCCGACCGATACAAACGAAATCAGCCCTGGTTGATTGGATTTTACGAGTCTATTTTTAAGATAAAATATCCCATGACGAAAAAACGCACAACAATAGAAGATGAATGCATTAAGGCTACTCTCGCGCAACAACGGATGTTCACATCAGAACATCACTGTGACGGCTGCCATAGTGAATCACCTAAGCGTTACAGCGTAAGTGGCAAGTGCGTTAGCTGTAAGGCTACCGGTGTGAAGAATACGACCGACAACCATCATTGGACCACGAATGCTAATGATTTAAGAGCACTAAATGAAGTTAGAGTAGTAACGCTGATATTGAAGGAGCTCGATAAGCAACAGCGATTACGCGTACTCAATAGAGGAATCTTCATTAGCATTACGTGAACCATTAGTCGTTGTAAGCGTTAAGCCGCCAAATGTTGCAGGCTTAACGATGACAAAACCATTTTTCAATTCCCCTCCCAACTCTAGTTCGCTCCCTTTACGGATAAAGCATGTGACTGTCATTCCAATTGTCGCGCAATAGGCCATAGATAATTGAAGGAAACAGCACGACTATTACTCAATCGAACGTGAACTTATCTACGATGATTGACAACAAGATAAGAAAAGTTGACGAACCACTTAACGCCGCATAGAATCAATAAACTTAACATGCTTTTTCCGCAACAACCAATAAACTATCTGTATAAGAATATCCGTAACCATAACTTGCACCACCAGTCACTTTTTCAGTGTTGACAGTAGTACGCACAGAGCTAGAAATACTTTGAGCCTGGTAATCGTAAGCCCCAGAAATAAGTGGAGTAATCATTTTCACTTTAAACCCTTCATTGTTCAGCGCCTCAATCGTAGATTGTAAATCTACGGCCAACCTTGATGAATCAATTATGCGGTCAGAATAACCAGTTTTTTCCCACTTTTTTTCAGAGCGAAAAACTTCCTTTTCCCCGCCAAAAAAACCCGTCTTTGTCTCACCAGTAGGTACTTTTATAGTAACCATTCTGCCGACAGGTTGAAAAAAACACTTTACTAAAACAACTTTTTCCATAATTTAAAACTCATTTAATAAGAATAAAATTATCACGGTTAAGGAATTGATAATTCTCGAATAGTACAATGATTCACCGGTATATATTACCAATAATGGGCTAAAACATGATGAAGCGTTGATAAATGGATATAATGCAAACAGGAACACTGGCAAAAAAATCAAATGAACACACTTTTAATGCCCATACACTGCGGTATCACCGGTTTTGGATCACCCGCAGCCGAATACCAGCAATTGCCATTAAGTCTTGATGAGTTGCTGGTAGAGCATCCTAGCGCAACATTTCTAGGGTATGCCAGCGGGCACTCAATGCAAGGCGCTGGAATTTTTGATGGCGATATTCTTATCGTTGATAGGTTTGTTACCGCTCAGCATGGTGGTATTGTCGTGGCGACGCTGAATAAACAACCAAGTGGAGTGACTTACCGAAAATAAAATGCTGAGTTTCGTTTGCTGCTAATCCCTTCTAGTCTTTCTCTTGTTTATTCCAAATTCCAGTTAAATGGTTAACCATTTAACTTGTTTCTGCTCCTTGAAAGTGTTACACAATCAAAATGCTTAGCTTCGATCTCGACTCCTTTCCCTGCTAGACAGTCACGAAGTGACAAGCGCCGCAGGCTAACCATCTATACAGAAACCCAATAGCCTAACGGTCGAGTAGACAAAATATCCTTTCAGCGCTGCTTTGTTGTTATCTAGCCCCTAGCGATAGCTAGGAAATGGCTAGGCATTAGTTATCCCCTGCTGTTGATGCCTTTCAACAATATTCTTTTACAGCAATTATCTAATAGCTCGTAAGAGCTAAAAGAAGGACTCCCTATTCTTACTCCTTTTTCTTACTCCCACTTTGTGTAAGTAATACAAGGCTTATCCACAAGACCATCAGGCCGCACTAGAAAACAACGAAAAAGGGGTTCTCCACCAAGAGCTGTCAGTCAAAAACAGGGCTGGTGTGAGCGTTTTACTGGTGATGGTTGGCATAATATGTCAAAAATAATCTGCGGACGTGACAATGCCTCGCGAGTTAACGCGATTAATTAAACAGGTAAGTTATTGATGGTGGGCTGAATGATGCCCGTGTGATGCGAACAGGCCGCGAGTAGGTCTATGCCCAATAGGGGCGTTATGTTCGCGCCACACAAAGCTCAGGCCGTTTTTAATCGCCTTTTGATAAGATGCTTTAATGCTTCCAAAAATGTTATCGGCAAACACGCCAATCGACCGTAGAAAGCCTTTAGATAACCACTTATATGACGGCTCAGAGCGAACGGTAACACCATCTTCAGCGTAAAGCTTAATCTCTTTACTGGTGAATATTTCCATGTTTTCTAATATGGCAATATAGCGATACCAGGTGCTGCTTGATATTGAGTCCCCAAAGCGCCGCGCATATTGCAACATCAACGCATCGTGGCCGGTCGTATCCATGTGATCAAGTTTAGGCTTACCCACTTGGCCAGACATAAAGTCGCAATTGGTCAATAGCACTAGCAAGACGTTGAATAGCTTACGCCGCCCACGCAGTGACAAGGAACGTAACCGCCCACGCTTATCGGTATGGCTGCGTGTAGAGAACACAAGTTTCTTACTGTTATTAATCAGTATTTTGAAGTGGGGAGGTAAACGGTTTTTCTTAGTAAAGCCTTCATCAGACGCAATATAATCCGCTGAACCTACGGCTTTCTTAGTAGACTTTACCAAGTTAGCAGCATAACGACGCTTTTCACGCAGTTCTCGGCGCTTAGTACGTGCTTTGTCACGTATCGCCTGAATGTGCTTATTGGGAGTGCTAGAGGTTTTCATAATACACACCAACAGCACTATAATTCAGCGTCGGAGATCTACTGATCTGCGGTTGATTAAAGCGACTATTGTCTATGTATTTATTGTAGAAACACTGCAAAATGCAGTCTTTTAATGAATTGGCCATATGATTCTCGATATTTAAGGTCTGTTCGGTTGATTAATCCAAACATTGCTTGTGAATGTAAATGAAACTAGCCTAAATATCAAGCCTACTATGGATTCAATACATATATTGTGTTTTTTAGATACAAAAAAGCCGACCTATCGAGTAGCCGGCTTTTTTGTCGAATGCTTAAGATCTAAGAATCACCAAAGATCACATTCTACTTTTGAAAAAATACACTATAAAACTTACATTTTATAGTAGCGTGCTTTATAGCGCACTCTTATGAATCAAAAGATACTATTATTATACGAATAAATCTCGTTTAGACCACTTTTCTTTTCTTTTTTTTTGATTACTAAAGAGAAACCGAAGAATACCAGAAAACATGACCTATAACATCGACCTCATTTATACCTTCTTTTACATAAACCTCAACTGGATATGCTGGATTAGCACTTTGAACATGCAGCTCATTCGGAAAACGGCTCAAAAACTTAACTCTTAATAAATCATTCTGCCTAATTACATACATTTTCCCGTCGCGCACATCTTTATCGGCAGTATTAACTGCTACCACTGATCCATCTAGCAGAATCGGGTTCATTGAATCACCTGATGCCACAAAACAGCAGATATCATTAAAATTTGATTGTGATTTAATTGCGCAGCGAGGAACTGGAAAAAGTTTTGAAGTAGAATGATCTGATACACAACCATATCCAGCACTTACTTTAACGCCTGCAAAAAATGGCGCCATGAATGCTGCATAACACGACGAGTCTGCAACATCCTTACCTGTCAACAACCACTCTTCATCTACATTAAGCACTTTACACAAATCAGATAAAACTGCCGCACTTGGTTTATTTAACCCTCTCTCCCACTGAGATATAGCCGTTTTTGATAGTAACAAACGATCAGCTAAGCATTGCTGCGTTAGCTTTGAAATTTTCCTGCGTTGTTTAATTCTATTGTGTATATCTGTCATTTTTTTATTTTACCAAACCCCCCCACGCTAACCATTCACCGCGCTACGACTTTCGATTACCGACAACTTCTATTTAGCTTTACTTTGCTACCATTGTTGCTTTATCATCCACCACATGATCATTCATACAGTGCTTTGTGTGATTAATCTCCAGCGCCAATACGGGCTGTAATCCGCCCTTGCGGTTAGGATTGTTCTTTAGCAATTTGGGCCATAAAACGACGATCTCATTATTGAGTGTAGTCGCTCCCGGCACACCCCAAAGGGAGGAAAGAAAATTTGGAAATGTGACTTCGTAATCAATGTTTAGCTTTTGCTGAAACATGTCCTCTGATGGCGACCGGACTGATGCTGGCTCAGATAGGCTAAAAACAAGAGCAGAACTCTTGGTATCAGGTACTGAAATGGTTTTACTGCGTGAATGACCCATTATGTGCGAAGTGCCCGCAAGTCTCGGCGGGAGGGGGTAGAGACTTTTTATCAATATTTATGCGAAGGTTCTTCGTGATTTCCTCAGCTTTTTTGTGCAAGTATTTTTTCCCACAGAGAAAGATGAGTAAATCATGCAGAGATGGACTTCTATCAACTCAAAACAACACGCGATACGAATAGTTGAGCGTTTTTTCAGACAACCGCACCTTGCCAGAAAGGCAATCCAGTACAAATATCATCACCCAGACTCTTCGCACTACCGCTCAGTCTTCGACAGTATCGCTGTTATCACTGAGCAACAAACCTTAATGAGTGTCGATGAAGCCAAGAACGTATTTTTATACTGGCAGAATCGGCCTCTACATCGTTGGAAGCAACATGACTATTGCGTGGCCATACTGATGTTGACTGGTCACTGGCACCCGCCAGAGCAGATGCCAGGTCAATGCCAGCAGCCACCAACAACTCACATCTGCAAATCTCTCCTGCATAAACACAAAAACCAGAAAACATCACTTAGGCAATGTAATGCAAAGTAACTCTCATATTAACAGCATCAAAACCCACTTCGGGCAAAAGCAGCTCGAATTGCTTAATGATGATGACGTTACCGAGCTCATGTTAAACAGTGACGGTAACTTGTGGGTAGAACGATTTGGCTTACCTATGCAAATTGAGTCATCAATGACACCCACTCAAGCCATGCTATTAATGAAAGCACTCGCGGGATTTCACAGCGTCAGCCTAACGGCAGAGCAGCCTTTGCTTGAATGTGAATTTCCTGTCGACGGCAGCCGGTTTGAGGGCGTAATTCCACCAGTAGTATTGGCGCCCACATTTGCGCTGCGTAAAAAAGCCATTCGAGTGTTCAGCCTTGACGACTACATGCAGACTGGAATGCTATCCAAAGCCCAGTGTGCAGTTCTCAGACAAGCAATCACTGAGCGAAAAAACATACTGATTGTTGGTGGCACTGGCTCTGGCAAAACCACGTTTGCTAACGCTCTTATTAATGAAATGGTGTGTCTTTGCCATAACGACCGCATTGTTATTATTGAAGACACCAACGAAATTCAGTGTGCCGCGCAGAACTCGGTGATATTGCGCAGTAATGCCACCACATCAATGGCCAATCTACTGCGAGCCACCTTGCGCCTGCGCCCCGACCGCATTCTGGTTGGTGAAGTGCGTGGAGGTGAGGCGCTATCGCTACTTAAAGCGTGGAACACTGGCCATTCTGGCGGTATAGCAACCATTCACGCCAACAGCGCCCGCCTGGGACTCATTCGTTTAGGTGATTGCATCGCTGAAGTATCACAACACATCAATCACACCCTTATCTCTCAAACCGTAAATCTCGTTGTTTTCATAGAAAAATCATCAACCGGCCGCAGCATTAAAGAAATAATTCAAGTGCATGACTTTGTAGACGGCCAATACGTTACGTCAACCATTGAAAGTTAAGGGAATTAACCATGTGTAAATGCCTCCGCTGCAAAAAAGAAGAAGCGGCGCAACCATCAAGATGGTGCCTGAGCTGTTATTACCCAGGGATAGATGCCGACTATGACGAATACCTAGCACTATTAGATGAAGGGCACCGCCAATGCCAAGCGGCTGTCATGTCAGGCTGGCAAGACCCCGTTGAAGCGTGTTGTGAGCCTGATTGAAACAAATCACTCATCCCCTCCTTCCATAAACAACCACTCACAAGGAGTACCCGCATGAACCAATTTGAACCGCCCAGGTATCAATCGTGGCTCAAATACCTCACTGAACACCCGCTAATTCTACTCGCTATTTTATTCGCCATTGCCATGTTGTTCCCTGACATTGCTCACGCAACATCGTCCTCTGGTATGCCTTGGGAATCTCCCCTCAACAAACTAGTGAAATCCATCACGGGCCCTGTCGCGTTTGGCATTTCAATTTTAGCCATTGTCGCGGCCATGGCAGGCTTGCTGTTTGGCGGGGAATTATCAGGGTTAATCAAAACCTTACTGTTCCTAGCTGTCGGCATTTCCGTTGTGGTGTTTGCTGCTAACGTATTGAGTTCTCTCTTTAACGTGTCATCAACCTTGGTGACATGATGTATGGCACTACACCGCACCCCTATTTTTGATTTTCACCGCGGCAATCTCATTTTGGGTTGTGAGCGTAACTTACTGATGCTGCTTGGCATGTTGTGCATGGTTCTCATGGTACTTCAAACCGCCGTATCAATCGCGTTAGCCATAGCACTATGGATAGGCGGATTGCCATTGCTCAGCATGATGGGCAAAGCCGACCCTCACATGACCAAAGTATTTGCGCGCTATCGTAAATACGCTGAGTTTTACCCTGCTCACAGCCGCAAAAACTACGCCAACCGGGATTAATTATGTTCCAAACCGCAAAGTATCGAACGCCCAGCATGGGCTTTAGTGATTTACTCAACTACGCCATTTTGGCTGATGATGGTGTCATTCTGAATAAGGACGGCTCATTAATGGCAGGGTTTGCATTTGCTGGCCCTGATATTTCTAGCGCGACCGTTTCAGAGCGCAACGACCTAATGGGGCGCATTAATCGGGTACTCTGCGGTTTTGGCACCGGCTGGATGACTCACGTTGAAGCTGTTCGTGACCGCTCACCCAATTATTTAGACACTCAAGGCGCCGCGTTTCCGCACCCCGTGTTTGCCATGATTGACGCTGAGCGTCAGGATTATTACCAGCGAGTCAGTACGCGCTATGATTCTGACTACTACCTGTTTGTCACGTATATGCCGCCAAACAAAGCCAAGTCAGCCATTGCTAACTTTATGTTTGAGCAAAACAGTAACGTCAAACAAGGCTACCAAAAGCATCTAGATGTATTTAAAAGCAAGTTGCGTGAAGTCGAAAGCAACCTCAGCGGCTACATTCAGATTAAGCAGCTCAACGCCTATAAACCCTCAGTTCACAGTCAATTTTATTGCTGCAAACTGCTTGAAGCCCTTAATCACTGCATTAGTGGCGCCCACCATCCCATGCAACTCCCTTTTTGCCCAAGCGGCTTAGACACATTGCTAGGGCTGCACGACTTCTGGACAGGATTAAGCCCCAAGCTCGATGACCAGCTATTAATGACAATTAGCGTTAACGACTTTCCCGACAGCTCCGTGCCCAACATGCTTTATCACCTTGATAAACTTGGCATGAGCTACCGATGGTCAACCCGCTTTTGTTTTTTTGATGCAACCGATGCAGAAAAGGCGCTGCGCAAAGAGCAGCGGGCCTGGAAGCAAAAAATTATCGGTTTTAAAGACAGATTTACGAACAACCCTAACCCCACTATTGATACTGACGCCCAGCGTATGCACGTTCAGTACAGCCAAGCAGCGGATATGGTTAAATCCAACGGCGTTCAATATGGCCACTACACCTCAACACTCATTATTCGCGCCACGACTCAAGAAGCGCTGGACGATATGGCAGAGCGATTGATTAATGCGATTAGGCACCTTGGATTTAATGCCATTACTGAAAGCGTTAACAGTGTTGATGCCTTCTTAGGCTCATTGCCATCAGACAGCTTACACAACGTCAGACGCCCGCTAGTGAGCACCTTAAACCTCGCCGCCATGCTACCTACCTCAGCACAGTGGACGGGCAACATTACCAACCCTAATCCTATGTATCCTGAACATTCACCCGCATTGATGCAGGTGGGCGGGGAAGGAAACGCCCCCTTTTGGTTAAACCTGCACCATGACGACTTAGGTCACAGCTTAGTGTTTGGCCCACCCGGGGCAGGTAAATCCACCCTATTGGCGCTACTCGTCGCGCAAGCGAGTCGATACCCTCACTGCAAACAGTTTGTCTTTGATAAGGACTACTCAGCATTTGCCATCAGTCAGTGTGGCGGCGTTCACTACGACATTTGCAAAGACAGCACAGTGAGCTTTGCACCCTTATCGAAACTGCGTGACGATTTCGATTGGACGGTGGATTTTGTGGTTAAATTACTGGCACTGCGCCAGTTGCACGTAACTCCGCGCCAGCGCAATGAAATCCAAGCCACCCTGCGCAACCTCGCTGACACTGACACGCTAGAGCACATTACCCTTAGTGAGTTCGTTAACGTGGCCGACGTAGAGATTGCAGAAGCCCTTCAGCACTACACCCTTGGCAGTGCTGGCAGCTTACTCAACAACCCCAGTGACAGCTTTCAAAACGCAGCTCTTCAAGTGTTTGAAATGGGCGAGCTAATGAGCAAGGGCGACCAAGATTTATTACCCGTACTCATTTACCTGTTTAGACAAATCGAACTGAGTCTTGATGGCCATCCCGCATTTCTTTGGATAGATGAAGCCTGGGTTGCATTACAGAACCCTATATTTGAGGCCATGGTTGAAGAATGGCTGAGGGTACTGCGTAAGAAAAACTGCGTGGTTGCCCTATTCACTCAATCATTGGGTGAGGCCGCGAAGTCAGCCATCTTTGAAATGCTCATGATAGCCTGCCCGACCAAGGTATTTTTGCCCAATCCGGACGCTGACAACCCCACGTTAAAGACTATTTATCAGGGGTTTGGTCTTAATAGTCGTCAAATTGCCATCATCAAAGAAGGCCAGCGCAAGCGGGATTACTACATTACCCAACCAGAAGGTAATCGACTATTTAATCTCAACCTTGGTGAGCTAAGCCTCGCGTTTGTTGCCAAAAGTGGCAAGCACGACCTCAACGCCATTCGTGAGCACATCAGTGAATATGGAGCGCAGTGGTATCAGCACTGGTTAGTCACCTGCGGCATCATTGACGAGCAGACCAGACAAGAATTTGCCAGCGCACAACAACCAGCATCGCCATGAACACCTAGGGGGATACATGCATACATCCATTAAACAGGCGCTCTTATGTAGCGCCTTTTTGTTACCCGTTTGCCAGCAAGCGCAAGCCATCCCAGTGGTTTGCGTCAACTGCTCTAGCGAATGGACTCAGCTCGCCAACAATATCCAACTCGTAACCACTCAAGCCGAAAATATCCGACAAACCATCAACCAGGTTCAAATGATAGAGAACCAAATCCGCAACACCAAAAACCTGGCCTCGGGTGATTGGGGCAACGTCTTTGACCACCTACAACGCTTAAACGTGCTCGCCAGACACGGTGAAAGTATTGCGTTCTCGTCAGCCTCGGTGATGGAAGACATGAACGCCGTGTTTAAAGGGTATGACAGTTGGAATAAAACCGTCGCCCCACAAGACCTATCCACTCATTACCGCAACGTATCTCAAAGCCTAGGGGATACCGCCGCAGCTTCCATGAAAGTGGCCAACGGCATTCATGCGCAACAAGCAGAGGATAACGTCACCCTTCAACGCCAGCAACGAGCATCTGAAAATGCCACTGGCCGCTTACAGGCCATTCAAGCAGGCAATCAATTGTCAGCGCAAACCATCAGCCAATTGCAAAAAATAGAAACCCTATTAGCCACTCAAATTCAGCTCACTAGCACGCTCGTGCAAGCAGAAAATGAACGCAAGCAAATGCAACAGGCGCAGCAAGATAGGTTTATGCAGGGTGATGTACCGTCCTTAGAATCAAGGGAATTAAAACCCTTTAGCCTCAAACAGTTTTAAGGAGCATTATGCGCATTTTGCTCGTACTACTGTGGGTGTTCAGCAGTGTCGCTTGGGGAGCCCCTACCGCTGGCGCCCCAGACACCGGCGCCATGGATGAATTACTGCGCACCTTCGAAAACGCGGCAGGCCAATGGCCCGCCATCATCATTCCCATTACCACCTACTTATTTTGGACGCTGGTAACTATCTCCTGGGCATGGAGTTTCGGGATGATGGTTCTTAATGGCGGCGACACCAAAGACATCTTGGCGGAGCTCTGCAAGCGTACCATCATGGTGGGTTTTTTCTGGTATCTACTGCTCAACGCTCACGAACTGGGCGCCATCATCATCAACAGTTTCGCATCTATCGGGGCAAAACTGGCTGGCAGTGGCGCAGCTCAAACCGCGATATCACCGTCATCAGTGTTTGATATTGGTTTATCGCTCGTGTCAAAGATAATGAGCAAATTAAGCGTTCTTGATATAGCGTCCAGCATTGGCTACATCTTGGTAGCACTAGGGATTCTAGTAGTTTTCGCCTTCATCGTACTTAACCTCATGGTTGTCATTATTCAGTATTATTTCCTGCTGAATGCTGGCGTGGTGATGCTAGGCTTCCTCGGTCACGAATGGAGCCGCGACTACGGGATCAACTATTTTAAGCTGATGATTGGTATCGGGGTGAAGTACCTCACCATGCAACTTATTATCGTACTGACACTGAATATCATTGATACCTGGGTTAAACAAAGTGAGCTCACTTGGACACAGTTGCTCATTATTCTGCCGATGATGATAGTGATTTGGGGGCTAGTACGAGAAATCCCGCAAATGGCGCAAAGCCTCGTCAGTGGTAGTGACCAGACCACGGGCAACGCTGTCGCCGGTGCATTGCAAGCGGCCGCATTGACTGCCGCAGCCGCTGCGGGTGCTTATGGCGCCATGGGCGGATTAACCGGTGTGGCACAAGGCGCAGGCAACATGTCTCGCCTCGCTGGCGCTGCATGGGACGCAGCATCCGAAGGTGGTGGTGGCGAAGGTGGTGACGGAGGCGGCGAAAACGATCCGGCAACTTCAACACCCCCTGAAAGCGGCAGCGGCTCTGGTGACTCAAGCTCTAGTGACTCAGGCTCTGGTGACTCAGGCGCCGCCGGTTCGAGCCCAGGAGATTCAGGTGCCGCCAGTTCAAGCCCAGGAGATTCAAGCCCAGGTGATTCAGGCTCAGGCGAGCAAGGAGCAAGCGGTGAAGCCTCTAGTGGTGACAGCGCGGGCGATACACCTCCCAAAGAAGGCGCAAACAAAGGCAATGGCGCAAAGCGGGGCTTTCTTGGCACTGCCGCTGTTGCTGCCGGCATTGCTGGCGGTGCCATTGGTAAACAAATGAAGGGCTCTGCCGCCAACGCTTTCAAGTCAGCCATGACCGCGTTTAATACCCCCTCTGATTCTGTGGTGGGCCGCGCAGCAGCAAGCCTTAAACCTAACGATCCATCGCTACAACCTCAAAAAAAAAATCCAATGAATGATGCCGGCAAATCTGGCGCGAGCAAGCCTGAGCCTTGGATGCAGCAATCTGGCGGGTTTTCGAAGCTCAGCAAACCGAACCAACAACAGGCGCTTAAAAACTTCAGTCAGTGGATTAATGATCCAAAACACACCTTTAACCTGGAGGAGTACGTCTCCTATACCCAGGGTAAACACCAGAAATAGCGAGACTCTCTTTTATGGATAACACACCTCCCGAACGGGCTCAGGATGAAATGAGCTTGATGTATCAACGCGCCCGCATGGAATGGGATGAACGCATTGGTGATACGGTCAAACAGCTTAAAACATGGCGCATTGTGGCCATATCGTCGCTTGTCGTGACGGCATTTTCAGTTATTGGCATTAGCTATATTGGCGCCCAGAGCAAAATCCAGCCGTTTGCACTGGCATTAAGTGATGACCGAGTGATTGCCTTGCAAGAGCTCACAGCGCTGCCAAAAAACCAACTAGAGCTTGTCACTCGCAGTCAAATTGCGGGATTTATTGAACATGTTCGCAGTGTGTATTCAGATCCGTTTGCCCAGCAAAAAGCGGTACAAGACGCCTTTGCTCACTTGCGTAGTAATGATGCCGCGCATCAACAACTGAGCCAGGCGTTATCAACCACATTAAACCCAATGAAACGCGCTGAAACTGAACTGGTCAAGGTATCTATTCACAGCGTATTGCCCCTAGGGGATGGCAATACTTACCAAGTTGAATGGACTGAAACCTTGTCAGACCGCAAGGGTAAGGTGATATCTACCCCACGATTCAGGGCGGCTCTCACGACCTCCCACCAAACACCCAGCACCCCAGAAGGGTTTATGCGTAACCCAACGGGTCTGTGGTTCACCACGTATCAAGTCACGGAAATCAACTGATGAAACAGACCTTTACTTTTAGCCTGTTATTGCTGGCCATGCTGCCTGGACTGGCGCAGGCAAACGCCTTAAATGCCAAAGAAAAACAGGCCACGGAACTCGCTCAAGATTGGATAGCTAAGGACAATAAAACCATTACCGATGGTAGTGGCCGCGTGACTTACTTCTACGGTGCATCATTGCCAACCGTAGTTTGCGCCCCCTTTAAAACCTGCGTACTTGAGCTAGACACTCAAGAGGTCATTAACCCAGATAATGGCCTGCAAATCGGGGATGCCGTGCGCTGGCGCGTGACGCCTACCGTGTCGGGCTCTGGGGATACCCGTCGCACCCAATTAATCATCAAACCTACTGACACTAACCTTGAGACCAATTTAACCATTGCCACCAATAAGCGGATTTATCAGGTCAAACTCATTTCACGAGCCAATGATTGGATGCCGCTAGTCAACTTCGAGTATCCCGAAGAACGTGCGGCGCAGTGGGCAGCCTACCAATCGGCCATGCAGGTAGAAACCCAAAAGAATACCTTGCCCGATGGCCAGTTGGTGCCCGAGCTCGATTTTAATTATGACGTATCAGGCAAAGCGGACTTCAAACCGCTGCGAGTTTATAACGATGGTCGCAAGACCATCATTGAAATGCCAACGCGGGTAGAGCACCGAGTGCTACCTACCTTGTTGGTTGTGAATGGCAATCAGCAAGAGCTGGTGAACTACCGCTATAAAAACAGTTACATCCAGGATGGGCGCCGTATTAATGGCCGCTTCGTGGTAGACCAACTGTCTGACGCTATCATGCTGGTTGTCGGTGTGGGTGGCGACCAAGAGTCCATTTTAATTGAATATGAGGGGCAGTAGATGCATAAGTTTCTGTTAGCGCTCAGCCTGCTATTCATGACGGGATGCGCCACATCACCGGTCAACTTCTACAACTTTTCCTTATCCAGTGCTGAAGAGCAGCAAGTGGCCGCGGATTTAGCCTGGTTAATTAAAGAAAAGCACGGCGCCGCGGCGACGTTTGAGTTTGACTATCCGCAGTGGTCACGCTCAACGAGCTTTTCAACAGCCGTTGAGCAAGCGCTTCGCAAACAGGGCATTGCTGTGTATGCCCGCGAAGTGACTGAGGATGACCCAGTAGCCAAAAGTCACAATCAACTGTACTACACGCTAGACAGCCTCAACGATGGCCAACTGTATATTCGCGTGATAGTGAACCACCGATTTTCATTTCAGCGCATTTGGATAAGGGATTATGTCGATGTGCTCAGGCCGTTGGCAACGACCAGCGTGTTTGAAGGAGTCGCCGGTGAGTCATACTAACCCCATCATTAACCAAGTCCCAGGTGAGCATCACCCGAACAAGCGAAGGCTGAGCGGTAAACTCATGATGGTTGTTGTCATGAGTTTAATGCTGCTGGGATTACTAATTCTGTGGGCGCTGGCCAGTAAGGCCTCTACGGCGCCCACGACCACACCCACCACGCAGGCAACGGAGGCCAGCAACAACCGCTCTGATGACGGCCAAGTCCCGCGAGGACTGGCGCTGACAATTGATAAGCTAACGGCTGTTGTTCCGGCGCCGGATACACCACCGGCTGAATTGACCTCATCGGCGCCTGCGCAAACCTTAACGCCACCACCGCTATCATTGGCCCAACAGCGAGCTATGGCATTTGAGCAGCAAATGCTGGATTACCGTCAGCAGCAGATTATCAGTGCCATGAACAGCGAGACCGTTGTGCAGGTCAGTAATGCCAACCAACATCCAGAGTTCAATACTAATAATCAGTTATCACAACTCGAAGCGCAGACAGCAATGCTTCAGCAACAGCTTGCTAAACAGGCGGGGATGCAGCCGGGAATGGCAACCATAGCCGGCGCGGCGCCCGCATTTGATGGTCAACAGCAAAAACGGGCTTTTATGGCCGAACATCGTCAAACAGATTACTTGGCACATGCCAGGGAAAGCGCTCTCAGTCCGT